>JBKKBU010000257.1:0-10933 GCA_046713755.1 Mycobacteriales bacterium | reverse complement strand
CACCAAGCCCGACGGCACCACGCCCGACGGCACCAACCCCCACGGCACCACGCCCGACGGCACCACGCCCGACGGCACCAAGCCCGACGGCACCGAGCCACGCGACAAGGGCCAGGACAAGGCCGAGGAGGCCCGCGAGAAGGCTGAGGACCGGGCCGAGGAGGCCCGCGAGAAGGCTGAGGACCGGGCCAAGAAGGCGCGCAAGAGCGACCGCTGCGAGCGCAGCGTGGCCCGGACCCAGCGCATCCGGCAGGCGCTTCGGGACGACGACGCCCGGTCCGCCCGGTTGGCGCGGCAGGAGCGCTTCCGCGAAGCGTTGCGCGCTGAGGCCGCTCGCGCCTGCTGATCCAGCGCTGCTGGGCCTCCGCCCGGATCCGTCGTTCGTCTCTCGCGACGGCTGGGTAGTGTCCGCGGCGAGACGCCATGCACCATCGGCGGCTCAGCAGGCCCCACGCCGGCGATCCCGGCTGACGGGCGACGAGCACCGGGGACGTTGAGGGAGCCGAGTGAGCGTGACCGACCTGTCCGGTGCTGATCCCGGCCCCGAGCTCGTGCAGCTGCTGACGCCTGAGGGCGAGCGCCTCGAGCACCCGGACTACCCGTTGTCGCTGTCCGACGAGGAGTACCGCCTGCTCTACCGGGACCTCGTCCTGGTGCGCCGCATCGATGTCGAGGCGACGGCGCTGCAGCGGCAGGGCGAGCTCGGCATCTGGGCCGCGCTGCTGGGCCAGGAGGCTGCTCAGGTCGGCAGCGGCCGAGCCCTCCGTCCGCAGGACTTCGCCTTCCCGACCTACCGCGAGCACGGCGTGGCGTGGTGCAAGGGCGTCGACCCGCTGCGGTTGCTCGGGCTGTTCCGGGGGGTGGACCAGGGCAGCTGGGACCCGCAGGAGCACCGGTTCAACCTCTACACGATCGTCATCGGCAGCCAGACCCTGCACGCCACCGGCTACGCCATGGGCATCCAGAAGGACGGCGCCGTGGGCGACCCGGTGACGGGCGAAGCCGCGATCGCCTACTTCGGCGATGGGGCCAGCGCGCAGGGCGACGTCAACGAGGCCTTTGTCTGGGCGGCCGTCTACGGCGCCCCGATCGTCTTCTTCTGCCAGAACAACCAGTGGGGCATCTCCACGCCGACCACGACCCAGACCCGCATCCCGCTGTACCAGCGCGCCCGCGGCTTCGGCTTCCCCGGCGTACGGGTGGACGGCAACGACGTCCTGGCGTCGTACGCCGTGACCCGCAAGGCTCTCGACGACGCGCGCACCGGTCAGGGACCGACGCTGATCGAGGCCTTCACCTACCGGATGGGCGCCCACACGACCTCGGACGACCCGACGCGCTACCGCCTGTCCAGCGAGCTCGAGGCCTGGAAGCTCAAGGACCCGATCGAGCGCATGCGCTCGTTCCTGCACAAGCAGCAGGTAGTGGATGCCGGTTTCTTCAGCGGGGTAGAGGAGGAGGCGGACGCTCTGGCTGCCCGCCTCCGCAAGGGCTGCCTGGAGATGACCGACCCGGACCCGGCGTCGATGTTCGACGCGGTCTACGACGAGATCACGCCGCTGCTGGTGGAGCAGCGCGAGCAGTTCGCCACATACGCCGCCGGCTTCAGCGAGGGGCACGCCTGATGGTGCAGATGACGATGGCCAAAGCCCTCAACGAGGGGCTGCGGACGGCGCTGGACAAGGACCCCAAGGTGCTCCTCATGGGGGAGGACATCGGCAAGCTCGGCGGGGTCTTCCGGGTCACCGACGGGCTGCAGAAGGACTTCGGCGAGGACCGCGTGTTCGACACCCCGCTGGCGGAGAGCGGCATCGTCGGGACGGCGATCGGGCTGGCCATCCGCGGCTATCGGCCGGTCTGCGAGATCCAGTTCGACGGCTTCGTCTACCCGGCGTACGACCAGATCGTGTCGCAGCTGGCGAAGATGCACGCCCGCTCCCGCGGCGCCGTAAAACTGCCGGTCACCATCCGGATTCCTTTCGGCGGTGGCATCGGCGCAGTGGAACACCACAGCGAGTCGCCGGAGGCGTACTTCGCCCACACCGCCGGGCTCAAGGTCGTCGCCTGCTCCAACCCGGTCGACGCCCACTTCATGATCCAGCAGGCCATCGCCTCCGACGACCCGGTCATCTTCTTCGAGCCCAAGCGGCGCTACTGGGAGAAGGCCGAGGTCGACACCACCGCCACCCCGGGCCCGCTGTGGAACGCGCGGATCGTGCGGCCGGGCACCGACGCCACGCTGGTGGCGTACGGGCCGATGGTGAAGACCTGCCTGGACGCGGCGGCGGCCGCGGAGGAAGACGGCCGGTCGCTGGAGGTCATCGACCTGCGGTCGCTGTCGCCGTTGGACTTCCCCGTCGTCTTCGACTCGGTCCGTCGCACGAAGCGGCTGGTCGTCGTCCACGAGGCCCCGTCCTTCGTCGGACTCGGCTCGGAGATCGCCGCCCGGGTGAGCGAGGAGCTCTACTACGAGATGGAGGCACCGGTGCTGCGCGTCACCGGCTACGACACGCCCTACCCGCCGTCGCGGGTGGAGGAGGAGTACCTCCCCGACCTCGACCGCGTCCTGCACGCCGTCGACCGAAGCCTGGGCTTTTGATGTCGCGCCTCAAGGAGTTCAAGCTTCCCGACCTCGGTGAGGGACTCACCGAGGGCGAGATCCTGCAGTGGATGGTCAAGGTCGGCGACGAGGTCAAGCTCAACCAGCCGATCGTCGAGGTGGAGACCGCCAAGGCGGCCGTCGAGGTGCCTTCGCCGTACGCCGGGGTCGTCACCGCCCTGCACCATGCGGCCGGGACGACGGTCGACGTCGGCTCGGTCATCATCACCTTCGACACCGACCCGGGTGCGGGTCCGCTCGAGCCGGCCGCCGTCGGATCGCTCGACCAGGTCACGGAGGGCCTGTCTACGCCGACCCCAGACTCGCCGGCGGCCAGCGAGGGAGCGCTGATCGGTGAGGTCGGCCCGACCGGCCGCACTGCGACGCTGGTCGGCTACGGCCCGAAGTCGGTCACGGCCAAGCGCCGCGCGCGCACCGACTCGGCCGCTTCACCGCCTGTTTCTCCGGCGACCGCTCTCGCGCCGCCACCCGCCACCGCCGCGCGGGTCTCCGCCGCCGCTGTCGGGCAGAGCGCTGCCCTGTCCGCCGGCGCCGCCGCCGTGCTCGCGAAGCCGCCGGTCCGCAAGCTCGCCAAGGACCTGGGCGTCGAGATCGGCACCCTCGTCGGCACCGGACCGCAGGGCTCGGTGACCCGCGCCGACGTCGAGGCCGCAGCGTCCAACCGGCCGACGACGGCACCGGCTGCTGCGATTCCGGCGTACGACCCCGCAACGCGGGAGCGGCGGATCCCCGTCAAGGGCGTGCGGAAGATGACGGCACAGGCGATGGTCGGCAGTGCCTTCTCGGCGCCGCACGTCACCGAGTTCATCACCGTCGACGTGACGCCGACGATGGACCTGGTGCAGCGGCTCAAGAGCCTGCCGGAGTTCGCCGGGCTGAAGGTGTCGCCGTTGCTGCTCGTCGCCAAGGCGCTGCTCCTGGCGGTGAAGCGCAACCCCGAGATCAACAGCACGTACGGCGATGACGAGATCGTTGTCAAGGGCTACGTCAACCTGGGGATCGCCGCTGCCACGCCGCGCGGGCTGCTGGTGCCCAACATCAAGGACGCCGACCAGCTCACCCTGCCGCAGCTGGCGCAGGCCTTGCAGGACCTGGTCGCGACCGCCCGGGACGGCAGGACCTCGCCGGCCGACATGGCGCGCGGCACGATCACCATCACCAACGTGGGCGTGTTCGGCGTCGACACCGGCACGCCCATCATCAACCCGGGTGAGTCCGCGATTTTGTGCTTCGGTGCGGTCCGGCCGACGCCGTGGGTCCACGAAGGCGCGATCGCGATCCGGCAGGTGACCCAGCTGGCGCTGTCGTTCGACCACCGCAACGTCGACGGCCAGCTCGGCTCGCAGTTCCTGGCCGACATCGCACGGGTGCTGGCAGATCCGGCTACCGCGCTGATCTGGGGGTAGGACATAGGCGTTCGGCGTCGAAGAATGCCGAAACGTCCGATGTGTACCGATCCCCCCGGCGGTCTCTGTGTCTCGCACGTCTCGGCTCTCTGCCCTGCTCGCCGTCGGCTCCCTCGCCGCCCTGACGTTCGCCACGATGCCGGCGACGGCTGCCCCCACTGGGCCGCCCGCGGTGGTCGGTGGTGCGATCCAGGCGTGGCAGGCGACGCCCTACGTCGACCCCAACGAGGCTGTTGTGCCGGGCGGCGCCAAGCTCTTCCTCACCGGCACTGCGGGCGACGAGGTCGCGAAGCAGGAGGGCTCGCCGACCGCCACGTTCGCGGCGACCGCGCCCACGGGTGGCAACGACATCGTCCAGCTCACCCAGCCGATCGGGGCCGACGTCAGCGAGGCCAGGAGCCCAGGCACCGCCTTCTGGGAGGGTCCTTACTCGGGGGCGCTGTCGGGTCCGATGTCGCTCACCTTGCACTGGTCGACCGCCAACGCGACGTCGACCCTCATCCCCGGTGACAACGTCGCCATCCGCGTCTTCGCTGACGCCGGCACGCCCGCCGAGCTGCTCATTGGGTCGGGGACCAGCCGGGTCGCAGCGGTCGGCACGGAGCCGACAGCGGTCACCTCGTTGGTCGACCTCAAGGGGGCGCCCAAGAAGACCCTGCTCATCCAGGTCCTCCCCCTCTACGACGATGCCGGCCAGGACCTGCGGGTCTACTACGGCAGCACCGGCGCGCCGTCGTCCTTCACCCTGCCGAAGGGGGTGGTGACGACGGTCAAGCCGCCCAGCACCATCGTCGTGAAGGACTCCGAGCCGCTCACCCTGTCGGCGACGTACATCGGCCGCAAGGCAGCCGAACCGACCCTGGGTACGACGAAGGCCGGCAACACCTTCATCTCCGCTGGTGACTTCGACGGGCTGTCACCTGCCAACCCGCGGACCCTGATCTACGCGTCGTACGACGGCAACAAGACCTATCAGGACGTGACGCCGAGGGTGGCCGGCCAGAGCTTCCCGCCCGCCACTCTCGACCCCTACGTCTACGTCGATCAGGAGACCAGCCGGGTCTACTCCGACGACCTGCTGGTCGGTTGCTCGCTGCTGCAGTGGTCCGACGACGAGGGCAAGACCTGGAGTCGCGGCAACCCGCTCGCCTGCGACGGCCCGGTCGACGACCACCAGACGATCGTGGTCGGCAACCCGCCAGCCGGCGTCACCACCCTCGGCTATCCCAACGTCGTCTACTACTGCGTCAACAAGATCGCGGACGCGCAGTGCGCGCGTTCCCTCGACGGCGGCACCTCGTTCAGCGTCACTGGCGCGCCGGCGTTCCTCGGCGTATCGGCGGGCAGCAACGACGGTGAGGGCAACGGCACCAGCCCCGGTGTCTGCGGTGGGCTGCACGGTCACATCACCACCGACCCGGCTGGTCGGCTGTACCTGCCCAAGGGGCACTGCGGGAACCCGTGGCTCGCGGTGTCCGAGGACGGCGGCACCACGTGGCGCCAGACGCTGGTCCACCCGATGTCGACGGCCCACACCCAGACCGCGGTGGCTTCCGACAAGGCCGGCAACATCTACTACGTCTGGTGGCAGGCGGGCACCAACCTGCCCTACATGGCGGTGTCCACTGATGCCGGCAAGTCCTTCGGCCCACCCCTGCTCGTCGGCCCGCCCGGCTTGAAGGCCGTGAACTTCCCGAGCATCGACGCCGGCGAGAAGGGCGTCGTCGCCATCAGCTATCCGGGAACCTTGACGGCGGACGCCACCAACCTGGCCCGGCCCTGGAACTACTACGTGGCGCGGACCGCCAACGCCCTCGCCAAGCAGCCGGTGTTCCACTCCGCGACGGCCAATGCGCTCAGTGATCCGATCCACCGCGGAGTCTGTCTCGGGCGCTGCGCTGGGATGTACGACTTCCTCGACGTGATCGTCGCGCCGTCCGGTGAGATCTGGGCTGCGGCTGTCGACACCTGCACCAACGCGTGCGCGGCAGTGGCCAAGGATGCGAAGTCGCTGTCGGCGGCCGAGCGGCCACGAGACGCGCAGGGCGTCGTGGTCCGCCAGCTGCGCAGCTCGAGGTCGGCAGTGGTCGCTGCCCCTCCCGCGGCGGCACCCCCTGCACCCGCCGCTCCTGCCGGCCCCGTGGGCACCCTGCCGACGACCGGGCTGGGCGGGCTGCTGCCGTTCGGTGCTGCCCTGGCCCTCGGGCTCGCTGCGGTCCTGGTGCGCCGCCGGGAATCGCTCGCTGCCTGAGAAGGGGTGAGCGACACCACGTTGCGCCATGGCATCGGTCCAGCGTTGGCCGTGTTGTACAAGGCACAGACCTCAACCAGAGGAGCCGACATGACCGCCTTGCGCACCCTGCGCCGGCACCACCACCAGCACGTCACCGAGCGCGCCCTGGCGCGCGCTGTCGCGCACGCCACTACGCCGTCCGAGCGCCAGGAGCTGCTCGTCCTCGAGGCGCGCTCGCACCGCTAGCAGCCGCCTTTAGGCTGCTGCGCGTGACCACTGCTCGGCAGGCCAGGGTCCGCGCCCCCGAGCTGCAGGGCGCGGGCGGTTGGATCAACACCGATCACGCGCTGACGCTCGCCGAGCTGCGTGGACGGCTGGTGCTGTTGGACTTCTGGACGTTCTGCTGCGTCAACTGCCTGCACGTCCTCGACGAGCTGCGGCCGGTCGAGCAACGCTTCGCCGACGTCCTCGTGGTCATCGGGGTGCACTCCCCCAAGTTCGCGCACGAGGCCGATCACGACAGCGTGCGCGCTGCCGTGGAGCGCTACGACGTCCACCACCCCGTTCTCGACGACCCCGATCTGCACACCTGGAAGCAGTACGCGGTCCGGGCCTGGCCGACGCTCGTGCTCATCGATCCCGAGGGCTACGTCGTCCACGTCGCCAGCGGCGAGGGCCATGCCGGAGGCCTGGTCGGGCTGCTCGAGGATCTGGTCGCCGAGCACGAGGCGAAGGGCACGCTCCGCCGCGGTGACGCGCCGTACATCGCGCCGCCCGCACCGAACACCGACCTGCGCTTCCCCGGCAAGGCGGTCCGGCTGCCCGATGGCACCCTGCTGGTCAGCGACACCGCGCACCACAGCCTCGTGGTCCTGTCCGGTGACACCGTCGTACGCCGGATCGGCGACGGCACCCGCGGGCTCGTCGACGGCACGGCACCGCGCTTCAGCGAGCCGCAGGGCCTGGCCCTGCTTCCCGACGGCAGCATCGTCGTAGCGGACGCGGTGAACCACGCGCTGCGCCGGGTCGACCTGACGACCTGCAGCGTGACGACGTTGGCCGGCACGGGTAGGCAGTGGCGACCAGGTGAGCCCACCGATGGTCCGGCGCTGGAGATGTCCCTCTCGACGCCGTGGGACGTCGCCTGGTACGACGGGGACGTCGTCATCGCGATGGCCGGAACGCACCAGCTGTGGGCCCTGCGCGATGGCGTGATCCGGGTGCTGGCAGGTACGACGGGCGAGGGACTGCGCGACGGCGAGGCGCTCTCGGCGTACCTCGCCCAGCCGAGCGGGCTGGCGGTTGGCCCAGACCGGTTGTGGTTCGTCGACGCCGAGACCTCCGCCCTGCGGTGGTTTCGCGCAGGGGAGATCGGGACGGTCGTCGGCAGCGGCCTGTTCGACTTCGGCCACCGCGACGGGCCGGGCACCGACCCCGATGTGCCGGCGCTGCTACAGCACCCACTGGGTGTGACCGTCCTGCCCGATGGCTCCGTCGCGGTGTGCGACACCTACAACGGAGCCGTGCGGCGCTATGACCCGGCCACTGATGCGGTCACGACCCTGATGACTGACCTCGCCGAGCCCAGCGGCGCCGTGGTCGACGGCGGGCACCTGCTGGTGGTGGAGTCCGCGGCACACCGGGTCACTCGGCTCCAGCTGCCCAACGAGGCCCTCGTCGTCGACGGCGCCGCGCAGCGCACCCAGCGACCGGTGCAGGACGTCGCACCGGGACCAGTCGTCCTGCGGGTCGTCTTCGAGCCACCCACGGGCCAGCACCTCGACGAGCGGTTCGGGCCCTCGACCCGACTCGTCGTCAGTGCCTCGCCCCCTGAGCTGCTGGCCGGGGGCGTGGGCTGCGCAGGGCCGCTGCAGCGCGACCTCGAGCTCACTGCCGGTGCGGGCGTGCTGCACGTCGCCGCCACCGCAGCATCCTGCGACGACGAGGGCGAGCATCCCGCCTGCCACATCACCCAGCAGGACTGGGGGCTGCCGATCCGAGTGGTGGACGGCGGTCCGACCGAGCTGGTGCTCGTTCTGCGCGGGCTGTAGCGACTCGCCTGAAGCTACTTCTGGCGGGCGAAGTAGATGTCGGTGTTGAGGCCCTCGATGGACAGGTCGTCGTTGATCAACGTGTAGACGACATTCAGCTTGCGGTCGGGGCCGAAGGCCACCTGGAAGAAGTCACCGAACGGAGCGCCGTTGGACCGGCTGGCGATCGGCTCGGTGGAGATCCTGGTCGGCACGAAGCGCTTGCCGGGCTTGGCGGTCGCACCGTAGACGTGCCACGGCTGGGTGCCGCCCGCGCGGTAGTAGAAGCCGATGCCGATGGTGCCATCGCTCGCGACGTCGAGGGAGCTGAACCGGACCTGACCCTCCGGGTGCGCCACCGGGGTGGCCGTCCAGGTCTTGCCCTTGTCCTTGGACGTGAAGATCTTGAGCCGCTTCGTGGCTTTGCCGCCGGCCGGGTCGGACTCGTTGTAGAGCGCGTGCACCCAGCCGTTGGGGGCGACCGCGAGCCAGGGATAGGTGACGACACCGGTGCTCGAGTCGTAGCCGGAGACCTTCGTGCGCGACCAGGTGCGGCCGTCGTCGTGGGTGACGTAGCTCCACATGGTGCCGTTGCCGCCCGGCTTCTGGGTGCCGCCGCTGGCGTCGTTGGTGCACATCACGTAGAAGGTCTTGCTGCCCTTGGCGTGGTCGGCTGCCGGCCGACACCAGCCGGAGTCGTTGAAGGTGTAGCCGGTGAGGTCGAAGGTGTCGCCCTTGTCGTAGGACATGTACGCCGTGTAGCGACCCGGCCCCGAGGCGTCGCCGTCGTTCTTCTGGCCGAGCGGGTAGTCGCGAGTGCCGCTGTTGCCGAGGTAGAGCACGACGCCGTCGCCGTGGGCGGCGATCCACGGGCGGTCGTCCACCGGCTCGCCGTAGGGGCCCACCGGGCGGGACGCCTCGAAGGCGACCTTGCCGTTGCCGGTCGTCCGGTAGCGACTGACCGAGTTGTCGGTGACGTTGGTGTCGACGAAGTACACGCCACCGTTGTCATCCAGCGCCAGGTCGCCTTCGACGCCGAACAGGCCGTTCTGCTCCATGAGCGGGGTCAGCCCTGGCATGTCGGTGAAGGTCTTGCCGTCCTTGGAGGTCCACAGCCACGACTGGCTCCGGACCTTGGTCGCCGACCGGGAGTCTGGGGAGACCACCAGGCTGTGGTTCTGCTTGTGGGCCGTCACGAAGACGTTGTTGAAGCGGTCGACCACGATGCCCGGCTCGTATCCGCCGAAGTACTTGTCGACGGTGAGGAGCACTGGCGCGCCCCACGCGGGGCCAGCGCTCTTGCTCACGGCTGCGGTGCCAGTGGTCGCCGTCAGGGTCATGGCTGACAGGGCTGCGGCAGAGGTCAGGGCTACAACGGCCTTGCGCAAGGTGTCTCCTCAGGTGGGTCGGCCGTCCTGTCTTCGACGCCAGGACGCACCCTCCTGCCGCTAGAGGGCTCGAACCTCGAGTTCGTAGCGGTCCAGCTCGTGCTGGGCCAGACCCCGGGTCGCGGTGTAGGCCGGCGAGGAAGGGTCTTCGACGAGCAGGGCACGGGTGGCCTGCAGGACCGGCAGGACGGCGGCGTAGGTCGCCGTCACCGCCGCCTGCTTCGCACGGGCTCCCCACCAGTAGCCGAGGCCGAGCGCGGCCAGCAGCAGCGGGCCGATGAGGAGCCTCACCGCTGCGCGGGTGCGACCACGGCGGACCCGTAGGACGGCTGGTAAGGGTTCTGGCCGCGCTCGATCGCCAGGCTCTTGAGGTAGCCGTCGATGCCCAGCACCTTGATCTTCTCGGCGATCTTGGCCGCCTCGGCGCGCTGCACGGCGATCTGCGCCTCCGCGGCGAGCTTGTCGGCAGCTGCCTTCGCCTCGGCCGCTCGGGCCTGGGCGACCTGGGTCTGCTCGTTGGTCACGGCGTCCTTGAGGGCCTGCGGCGGATCGGGCTTGGAGATGGTGAGCGCGAAGTTCTGGAAGAACTCCTCGACCCCGTCGGTCTGCCGATCCACCAGCCCCGGCAGCGCCTCGACGACCTCCTTCTCCCACGCCGCCTTGGTCTCCGGGTTGTTGTAGAGGTCGCGCCACGCGTACTTCTGCGCGGCTCTGTCCATGGCCGTGTCGAGCGGCTTGCCGATGTAGACCCCGAGCATGGTGCGCCAGCCGTCCGACACGACGTCGCCGTCCATATACGCGGTGTAGCGGTTGCCGATGAGCTCGTGGAACTTCTGCAATGGCGCGCAGTCAGTGTTGAGCAGGAAGTTCGCGACCCCGCCGACCGCCATCTCGATGCCGTCGCGGGAGACGATGGTGATCGGATCGCTGTCGGCTTCCACGCCACCGGAGAAGTTGAAGTTGCGCTGGCTGGCGGGGTAGCTGAAGTGCTTGTCGAACGGCCCGTCGTACTCGCGCGTCGACGTGCCGACGCAGGCGCTGAAGCGCTTGCTCTGGAACGGACCGGAGTTGTAGGTCAGCGCAACCTGGTCCGGCGCCGTGCTGACCGACGTGATCGCCAAGGCAGGCGTCGCCACGACGACGAGCACGACCACCGCCATAGCGATCGCGCGGGGCTTGAGGCTGCGGCCGGTTCCCGGTGTCTTCATGGTTGGACGGTAGTTGCCGGACGCGCCGGAGGCCCGCAACCCCAAGGG
>JBKKBU010000256.1:0-3256 GCA_046713755.1 Mycobacteriales bacterium | reverse complement strand
CGGGCCGTCCTCGATGCGGCGCAGGCGCCAGGCGCCGTCGATGCCCTGAATGCGTACCTGCTGGCCCTCGAGGAAGCCGAAGTCCGCCCAGTTCAGGCCATCGGTGCGGGTGACGTAGCCGCCGTACGGGCCGCCCACGATCGTGACCTCAACCGTCTGCGCGACCTCGACGTCGCCGGCGGTCACGATGCGAACGACTGAGCGCACGGTGCGGGTCGCCGCGCCACCGGAGGCGAGCGCAGGCCCGTTGCCCAGGACGAGGGTGTCGAACTTGCCGTCGGTCCCGGCGGCGCCAAGCGCGTCGAGGTTGTCGAAGACGCCGAGCACGATCCACGGGCCGAGCCCATCGACCGTCACCCGCTGGCCGGCCACGAACCCATCGGTCAGCCAGTTGCCGCCATCGGTGCGGACGATCGAGCCGCCGGTGGCGCCGCCGGTCACGGTGCTCGCGACGTTGACGGACCTGAGTGTCTGGTACGGGGCCGCGGCGATCTGCGCGGCTGTCAACACCAGGCCGGACAGGTGCATGCGGGTGTTGTCGGTCGTGTCGGTCAGGTCGTCATCGGAGAAGCCGATGACCTCCCACAGCGTGTCGCCGAAGCCACTGATCTTGACGTCCTGGCCGATCAGGAAGCCCTGCGCCTTCCAGTCGAACGCCAGCGGCCGGGTCAGGTCGATGCCCACGAGGGTCGGCGTGATGATGAAGGTGCCCGTGACCTTGACCGGGTCGTCCGGGTCGAGCGTGCCCTGGATGTCGAGGCGGTCGTTCCCGATCCCGTTCATGAAGTTCAGGACCTCGATCGTCGACTTGGCACCGTTCGTCTGGAACGTGCCGTCGACGAAGTTGACGCTGCCGAAGCTGATCCCGCCGGGGAAGATCGCCGGCTCGCCGAAGGTCTGCGGGTTGCCGCTCGAGTAGGTCGGGCCGAAGTCGAGGTCCTTGGCGAGCCCGAAGCCGGTGAGCGTGGTCGAGGTGAGGACGCCCCGGGTGTCGGCCTTCGAGCCGTCGTTGAAGATGTTGAGGACGTCGATCTGCTTCGACTCGGGCGGCTGCGTGCCGATCTTGAACAGCGGGCCATCCTTCTCGCCCGGCAGCTTCACGCCGAGGTTGAGCGATCGGTCGGCTCCGGTGACGCCGCCCTCGACGGCCAGCGGGCCCTGGAGGTTGTAGAGTCCGTGATTCTGCACCGGGAAGACCTTCACGCCCTGGCGGCTGAGCGTGACGGCGTAGCCGACGTCCGCGAGCAGGTCGACGCGCTGCTCCTTGTACCAGTCGTCGTTGTCGAAGGTCATCACAGGTGCGATGCGGCGGATCAGGATCTTCGCCGCAGCGCCGAAGCCGTCGAGCCCGAGGTTGTCGACGAGGTGAAACAGCGGCAGAGCCGGGATCGACGGGTCGCCGAGGTCGACGTACGCCCGGAACTCGAGCTTGTTGTCCTTCGTCTCGTTGTTGCCGCGGATAACGGCGATCTTGTAGCGGCCGGTGGCGCCGATGCAGGCGCCGGCACCGTCGGAGACGCAGATCTCGACCCACTGGCCCTCGAGGAAGCCGTCGCCGAGGAAGCCCTGCTTCTTGCTGCCCGGGGCCGGCAGGACCGGGATGTCGGAGCGGATTATCTGCCAGCCGCCCTGGTTCGGCGGGGCGTTCAGCGAGGTGTTCTCGAACGTGACGTTGCCTTCCCAGTAGCCGTCGTTCGCGAGGTAGCTGACGGTGTCGTCCTCCGTCGTGCCGACGTAGCCGCGGACGCCGGCGTCGTTCGGGATCGCGTTCTTCAGCGTGAGCGTGCCCTCGGTGACGGCGGTCGGCGAGTCGGCGATTTCGAGGTCGTACGACTTCGTGATGCCGCCGACGGTGATCCTGATGCGGATCAGGTTGCGGCGCTCGAAGCCCTCGTCGATGAAGCTGCCGAGGTCGGAGCCGTTCGCGCGCGTGATCGTGAGCCCGTCGGCGGAGATGGCGATGTTGCCGAGGAAGAGCCGGGACGCCACCTGGCCGCCGATCACCTCATAGCTCGAAACCGGCGTGTCGACGTTGTCGATCCCGACGACGTCAACCATGCCGTCGGTGAGGATCGCCACCTTGACCTGGCCGTTCGGCTGCTTCGTGAGCCGGATCGTGTACCAGTCGCCCGTGTCGAACGGCTGGCCGCCGGCGTCGTACGCGACCGTGCAGGCGGTGTTACCGCACTTCTGGACGAGCGTCCCGACGCCGCTCTCGATCGAGATCGCGTCGGCCGTCTCGTCGTCATTGACCTCGATCGCCGTCGTCCCGGTGCCGGTGCGGAGGTTCGGGAAGATGTAGCGATACTCGGGGTCGAAGGTCGTCTTCCCGCTGTCGATCTGAACCAGCTTCATGTTCACCGTGCCATCCGCGTTCAGCGGGAAGGCTGCGGGTGTCTGAACTGCGTCCGAGTCGTCTCGGAAGAAGCTGATAACGGCGTTCTGTGGATCCTCCCACGCCGCGTCGGGCCGGGCATTGATCGCCACGCGCACCGGGTTCGACCAGTTTGTGGTGTCGAAGTCGATCGTGTAGTAGGTAAAGCTCTTGGCCGGGTCCGTCACGGGGGCGAGGTACGACCACTTCGTCCAGCGCCCGAGCGGATCGGACGAGTTGAGCTGGATCATCTGCTGGCTCGCTGCGTCGAGGACGAGCCTGACGCGGATCGTGACGGGGTCTCCGCCCGTCGTCAGCCCCGGGTCCTTCTGCAGCTGGATCAAGATCTCGTCCGTGAGCCCGGTGAAGACCTTGGGGGAAAGGCCGATGCAGGTCGGGTTGTCGACGATGTCCTCGGGCTTCACGGTGGGAGTAGCCGGGTTGAAGCACCCGCCCTCGATCACGATCGAGCGCTGATCCTCGTCGCTCGTACCCTGCGCGACCTGGATCACGTAGATGCCCGGGGTGTCGTTGTCGCGCACCATCACCTCGACGTTGCGCACCTGGATCTGGTCGAACTTCGGGTTGTCGGAGATCGTCGAATGCTGGACGACGACGACGCGGTCGCCCTCGGAGCGCGGGTCGTCGACCGCGTACACGAACACGAGCCGGTCGGTCTGCCAGGTGCCGGCGCCGCCGCCGGTGAACGTGAACACGAGCGCGCGGTTGTTCTCGTCCACGAGTTGGCCATTGACTACCTTGAAGCGCTTGAAGTCGTTTGCAGTCGCGCACGTGAGCGCGGTGCCGGTGCAGAGCCAGATCGTGTCGGCGTTGCCGTCGTCGAGCGAGTCACTGATGCCCGGGATCGGCTCGGGGTTGGCG
>JBKKBU010000255.1:0-2991 GCA_046713755.1 Mycobacteriales bacterium | reverse complement strand
ACTCGTGGTCGACCGGCTTGCCGGCGATGTCGAGCGGCAGCGTGATGTTCTCGCCGGCGGTGAGCGTCGGCAGCAGGTTGAACTGCTGGAAGACGAAACCGACCCGGTCCCGACGCAGCGCGGTCAGCGCCTTGTCCGCGCGCTTGGCCTGGCGATGGCGACGCCACCATCCGCGCCAGCCGCGGGCGGGCGGCGGGGAGAGCTCGCTGAGGTCGATCTCGCCGACCCAGGCCTGGCCGCTGGTCGCGCTGTCCAAGCCGGCCATGACGTGCATAAGGGTGGACTTGCCGGACCCCGATGGCCCCATGATCGCGGTGAACTCGCCCGCGACGAACTCGACGGTCACACCATCGAGCGCCCGCACCTCGGTGTCACCGGACCCGTAGACCTTCGAGAGGTCGACGGCGCGGGCAGCTGTGGTCACGGGCACTCCTGAGGCAGTGGTGGTGGGTCGTGGTTCGGTCAGCCAGAGGCTCATGCGGTGACCTTTGCCGCGGTGAGGCGACAGCACATCAGGGGCGCACCCTGAGTGCACCCTGGTTTACCTCAGGGACATGAAGGACTGCGTACGCCAGCGCCACGGGTCGCCCCGGCCGTCGGCCTACTCCTCGGCGCGGCGCTGAGCGAGCACATGCCGCGCCTCAGGCTCGTCGAGAGCCGGGGCCTGCTCCGGCCACGGGGGAGGGGTGCCACCGAACTCAGGGCACAGGGCCTGGTGGTCGCACCAGCCGCACAGCTTGGAGGGCCGGGGTGGGAACTCCTTGAGCTGGGTGGCCTTCTCGATCGCCTCCCAGAGCGCGAGCAGCTTGCGCTCGGTCGCGAGCAGGTCGGCCTCGTCCGGGACGTAGCGCAGGATCTGGGTGTCACCGAGGTACATCAGCTGCAGCAGCGCCGGGATCGTGCCGCGGGTGCGCCAGATGACCAGCGCGTAGAACTTCATCTGGAACAGCACCTTGGCCTCGAAGGCCTCGTTGGGGCTGCGGCCCGTTTTGTAATCCACGACCCTCACCTGCCCGTCGGGGGCCACGTCGAGCCGGTCGACGATGCCGCGCAGCCGCAGGCCGCCGGCCAGCACCACCTCGACATAGGCCTCGCGCTCGGCCGGCTCGTAGCGGCGCGGGTCCTCGAGCGAGAAGTAGCCGTCGAGCAAGGCGCGAGCGCTGACCAGCCAGGTCGCGAGCTCCGCCTCGTCGGTGAACAGGCCGGCCACCTCCGGCTCGGCCTGGACCAAGCGGTCCCACTCGGGCTGCAGCAGGGCGGCAGCGGCATCAGGGGTGCGCTCAGCGGCCGGCAGGTCGAACAGCCGCTCCAGGACCGCATGGACAAGGGTGCCGCGGGTGGCGGCTGACGACGGCGCGGACGGCAGCCGGTCGATGCTGCGCAGCCGGAACAGCAGTGGACACGTCATGAAGTCGCCGGCGCGGGACGGGGAAAGCGAGCCCACCACCGGTGGTGGCAGGTCGATCGGGACGACGGTCATGGCAGGAAGGCTAGGCCGCAGCTCCGACAGGATCGAGCTCCCGCGCCGGGCTGTGGACAGCTCAGCTGCTGACCTCGTTGACGACGCTGCCGAGCCCCTCGACGGTCGCGGTGCTCGATCCGCTGCGGGGCGCCAGGACCGAGGCGGTCAGCGCCCCCGAGGACAGCACATCGGTGGGTCGGAGCTCCTCGCCGGCCGAGGCTGCGACGAGCAGCTCGGGGAAGGACCAGGCCTGCCGGGTCGCGCCCTGCGCCACCTCGCGACCGTCGACCACCAGCGCACCGCCGGCGCCACCTGCTGGGTCGAAGCTGTCCGGAGTGGTGACCCACGGCCCCAAGGAGGTCGCGATGCGGGCCTTGGCACCGGTGACGCCGACCACCGTCCAGGCGTTGAGCACGACGAAGCCGAAGACGTGGGAGGCAGCTTCGTCCAGTGGCAGGTCCTGACCGGCGCGGCCGATGACGGCAGCCACCTCGCAGGTGGCCGCCAGGCCCTCGCCATACGCCGGCCACGGCACCGGATCGCCGGTCCCCAGCAGAGCGCGCCGGTTGGCATGGGCGAGCACGGGTGGGTCGCCCCAGGTCACCAGGCTCCGCACCGAGTCGGCGCTGCGCAGCGGCGCCAGGTAGACGACCTCCTCTGGACGCACCCAGCCGGGCGCGTCGTCCGGGCAGGACCGCACCATGTCGGCGACCCGCTCCTGCGTCGCGACGGACGCGGCGACGAGGTCTACGAGATCCGGCGGCGTCTCGGCGTCGCGGGACCGCGCCCAGGCACCGACATCAAGGACCCGCGGCTCCCCGTCGTCAAGTCGCTCGCTGACCGTGCCGAGTCGTGCAGGACCGCCCGTTGTCGTCGTGAACGAGCACCAACGCACCGTGGACCCCCTGCTTGTCCCCAACCGGCCGGCGCGGGATCGTCACAGACCGTACCCACCCGCAACCCCCCGAGGTGCCCCCTGACGACGTCCGACGGCGAGCTTGCTGCGGTCCTGGCCGCGCTCGCGGGCGTCCGGGTAGGTGACGCAGTCGCGGTGTTGGGTGGCGGGCCGGTCCTCTACCGCGCTCTGGTCGCCGGTGCAGGAGGAGTCGTTGACCGCGCCGATGGGCTCGTGCGGGTCGCCGTCGCCGCGGCGGCGTACGACGTCGCGACGGCAGTGGGCATGCTCGAGCCGGGCGGCCGGCTGGTCTCCATCGCTGCCGACCAGGCCGCGGCCGAGCGGACCGCCCAGCGCCACGGTCTCGTGCTGCGGCATGTCGAGGCGGTCGACGGCCGAGTGGCGTGGTCGGCAACGGTGCCCGTGCCCACGTAGGGTTCGTCGGATGGGAGGGCGCGGCGGGTTGCAGCTGGGACGCGTGCTCGGCGTGCCGGTCTTCGTCCAGCCGTCCTGGTTCCTGTTCGCGGTGTTCATCGTCTTCAGCTACGGCCCGGGGCTGTCCGACCGGGTGGGCCCGGAGCGCGGCTACACCACGGCCGTGGCGTTCGCCTTGCTGCTCGGCGGGTCGGTGCTG
>JBKKBU010000254.1:0-3700 GCA_046713755.1 Mycobacteriales bacterium | reverse complement strand
GTCGTCGACATGGCGGCCGTTGATGAGCCACTCGTCGACGAGGCGGGCCTCCTGGACGTAGCCGTGTCGGGTGTAGAGCGCCAGCGCCGGCTCGTTGGTCGCGAACACGCCGAGCCGGATCTTGCGCGCCCCCCTGGACCTGGCCTCGCGCTCGGCCGCTCCCAGCAGGGCACTCGCCACGCCATTCCGCCGGGCCGTCGGTGACACCGCCAGGCCAAGGCAGCCAAGGACGTGCTGGTTCTCGGGCAGGTCGGTCCAGGGCTTGAGCTTGAGGTAGCCGACGACCTCGCGGTCGATCTCGGCGACGATGAACACCTCCGGCGGCCGGTCCTCGCCGAAGAAGGACCTGTCTCGAGCGCGGACCGACGGAAAGCTCGACGTGTCGTCCCACGCGACGGCGTCCAGGGCGGCCAGTGCGCCTTCGTCGGCTGCGGTGGCCCATCGAGTAGTGACTGTCACGACAGGGCGTGCGCCGGTGCCGGCTCGTGGCGCAGGTAGGTCCTCGTGAAGGTGCCGGTGCCGTGCGTGAGGGATCGCAGCTCCACCGGATAGCGCGACAGCTCCGGTTCCGGGACCTCGGCGCGCACGATCGCGCGGTCGTCATGGCCGGGCTCCGGCTCGTTGCCCGTGACCCGCGCCCGCCGCCCGGACAGATCGCTCATCACCGTGCCGACGTAGGTCGCGGGGACGGTGACCGCGATCTCGTAGACCGGTTCCAAGGTCGTGGTGCCGACGGCGGTGGCCGCCTCGCGGACAGCCAGTGCACCCGCGGCCTGGAATGCCGCGTCGGAGGAGTCCACCGAGTGGTGCTTGCCGTCGACGAGGACGACCTCGAGGTCGACGAGCGGCCGACGGGCGTCGTCCCCGTGCAAGCCGCGCTCCATCTGCGCCCGCACCCCCTTCTCGACGGAGCCGTGGAAGTTGGCCGGCACCGACCCGCCGACGGTCCGCTGGGAGTAGACCAACCCGGAGCCGGACGGCAGCGGGCTGACCTCGAGCACCACCACGGCGTACTGCCCATGGCCGCCCGACTGCTTGACGTGGCGACCGGTCGCCGTCGTTGGCCCGGCCAGCGTCTCGCGCAGCGCCACCTGGTACGGCGGGGTGGTGACGGCCACCCCATGGCGGGTCGACAACCGGTCGAGCAGCACCTCGGCATGCGCCTCGCCGACGCACCACAGGACGAGCTGACCGGTTTCGGGCTGTCGCTCGAGCCGGACCGTCGGGTCCTCGGCGACGAGCCGCTGGAGTGCCGTGCCGAGCTTGTCCTCGTCGGCGCGACTGGCGGCCTCGACCGCGACCGGGAGCTGTGGCTCGGGCAGCTCCCAGGCGTGCACGAGCAGCGGGTTGTCCTTGGCCGAGAGCGTGTCGCCGGTCTCGGCGCTGGCTAGCCGGGCCACCGTGCACAGGTCACCGGCCGCGCAGTGGGGCACCGGTCGCAGCAGCCCGCCGAGCGGCGTGGACAGGGCCCCGACCCGCTCGTCGACGTCGTGGTCGGGGTGACCGCGCTCCGCCTGCCCATGGCCACTGACGTGCACCGGGGTGTCGGGCGTCAGGGTTCCGGAGAACACCCGCACCAGGGAGACCCGGCCGAGGTAGGGATCGGTGGTGGTCTTCACGACCTCGGCCACGAGCGGCCCGTCGGGGTCGCAGCTGATGGGCATGGCAGGCGAGCCGTCCGGCCGGGAGACGGTGGGGCAGGGGTGCTCCAGCGGGGTCGGGAACGCGCTGGTCAGGACCTCGAGCAGCTCGTCGATGCCGAGCATGGTCAGCGGCGCGGCGGCGATGACCGGGTAGAAGTGGCCGCGCGCCACCGCGGTCTCGAGGTCGGTGATCAGCGTCTTGAGGTCGAGCTCGTCGCCCGCGAGGTAGCGGTCCATGAGGGTCTCGTCCTCGGACTCGGCGATGATGGCCTCGATGAGGTCACCCCGCAGGCCCTCGATGAGGGGGAGGTGCTGGGGATCGGGGTCGCGCTCGACCCGCTCGCCGGACGACCAGTCGTAGACCCGCTGGGACAGCAGCCCGATCAGGCCCGCGACGGACTCGTCGTCGGCGTGCATCGGCAGGTAGAGCGGCAGCACCCCTTCCCCGAAGACCCGTTGGCACAGCGCGACGGTGTCGTCGAAGTCGGCCCGCGGCTTGTCGAGCTGAGTGACCACGACGGCGCGGGGCATGCCGACGGCGGCGCACTCCTCCCACAGCTGCTGAGTCAGGGCGTCCACGCCCTGGACAGCGGAGACCACGAACAGGGCCGCATCCGCCGCGCGCAGGCCGGCGCGCAGCTCGCCGCCGAAGTCGGCGTAGCCGGGAGTGTCCAGCAAGTTGATCTTCACACCGCCGTGCTCGAGTGGTGCGAGTGCGAGCGAGACCGAGCGCTGCTGGCGATGCTCGACCTCTTCGCTGTCGCACACGGTGGTGCCGTCCTCGACCCGACCGGGTCGAGGGATCGTTGCGGTCCGGGCGAGCAGCGCCTCGACCAGGGTCGTCTTGCCGGCGCCGGCGTGCCCGACGAGCACGACGTTGCGGACCCGGTCTGCCGGTCGCGGCGCAGGCGCGGGCCCGCCCTTGGTCGTCTCCTTGCCCATGCACGCCTCCGGATGTGAGGCGTCACTCTCTCCTGCCTGGGCGTCCCGGACAAGCGGCACGGCTACCCTTCGCCGCATGCTCAACCTGCACGTCCGCCCTGCGCTGGCCAAGGTCGTCGACCCGGTGGCCAAAGCGCTGCTGCGGGCCGGCGTCGGCCCGGACGCCGTCACCGTCGCCGGCACCCTCGGAGCCGTGACCGGTGCCTTGGTGTTCTTTCCACAGGGCATGTTCTTCACCGGCACGGCGGTCGTCTTCTTCTCGGTGCTCACCGACCTGCTCGACGGCACGATGGCGCGCCTGCGCGGCACGTCCAGCCGCTGGGGCGCCTTCCTCGACTCGACCTGCGACCGGATCGCCGACGCGGCGATCTTCGGCGGCCTCGTGCTCTGGTACGCCGGAGACGGCGATTCGCTGCTGCTGTGCGCTGTCGCCTTGTTCTGCCTCGGTGCCGGCAGCATCGTCAGCTATGCAAAAGCCCGCGCGGAAGGCCTTGGCATGCGGTGCGACGTCGGGCTTGCCGAGCGGGCCGAGCGGCTCATCATCGTCCTGCTCGGCACCTTCCTGGTCGGGCTGACCGCCCCGGAGTGGGTCCTTGCGGTGGCCTTGTGGGTGCTGGCGGCTGCCACCGCCATCACGGTGGGGCAGCGGTTGGTCGAGGTCCGGCGCCAGGCGAGCCTGCTCTGATGGGAGCGGCCGGCAAGGTGGGCGGCCTGCTCACCGGGCGCGTCACCGACGCGGCGTACGCCGGTGGTTGGGGGCTGGTGCGGGCGCTGCCGCTGGGAGTGGCGCAGCGGTTGTTCGACCGGGGTGCCGACCTTGCGGTCCGGCGCGGTGGCAAGAGCGTCGACCGGCTGCGCTCCAACCTCGAGCGGGTCGCGCCGGGCGAGGACCTGGTGGGCGCGGCCATGCGGTCCTATGCGCGCTACTGGCTCGAGGTCTTCCGACTGCCGGTCATGCCGGTCCAGGAGGTGGTCGATCGGACGACGGTGGTGCGCGACGACCTGGTCCGAGCTGCGATCGCCGACGGCCGCGGCGTCGTGATGGCCCTGCCGCACAGCGGCAACTGGGACACCGCGGCGGTCTGGATGATCGGCACCGGGGTGCGCTTCACGAC
>JBKKBU010000253.1:0-7294 GCA_046713755.1 Mycobacteriales bacterium | reverse complement strand
TCCGGGACACCCGCAAGACCATGCCGGGGCTGCGGCTGCTCGAGAAGTACGCCGTGCGATGTGGCGGTGGCGTGAACCACCGGATGGGGCTGTCGGACGCGGCGCTGGTGAAGGACAACCACGTGGTCGCTGCTGGCGGTGTCACGCAGGCCTTTTCGGCCGTGCGGCTGGCCTTCCCTGGGCTCGACGTGGAGGTCGAGTGCGACACGGTCGACCAGGTCCGCGAGGTGGTCGCGGCCGGGGCGGACCTGGTGCTGCTCGACAACATGACGCTGGATCAGATGCGCGCGGCCGTGGCGATCTGTCGGCCGGCCGGGGTCCTCACCGAGGCTTCCGGCGGGCTCACGCTCGGGACTGCCAGAGCGGTCGCGGAGACCGGTGTCGACTTCCTCGCCGTCGGAGCTCTCACCCACTCGGCCCCGGTCCTCGACCTGGGCGTCGACCTACGTCTGGAGCCCTGACGCCGTGCTGCTCACCGTCGACGTCGGCAACACCAACACCGTCCTCGGGCTGTTCGACGGCCCGGAGCTGTTCGAGAGCTATCGGATCAGGACCGACCCGCGCGTCACCGCCGACGAGATGGCCCTGGTCTTCCGCGGCCTCCTGTCGAGCCATCCCGAGCCCGATGGCGTCGCCGTCTGCTCAACCGTGCCGGCCGTGCTCGACCAGCTGCGGGCGATGTTCGAGCGCTACTTCTCCGACGTTCCGACGATCGTCGTCGGCCCGGGGGTCAAGACCGGTGTGCCGCTGCTGTACGACAACCCGCGGGAGGTCGGCCCCGACCGGGTCGTCAACACCCTCGCCGCCCACACCCTCTACGGCGGACCGGCGATCGTCGTCGACTTCGGCACCTCGACCAACTTCGACGTGATCAGCGAGAAGGGCGAGTTCCTCGGCGGCGCCCTCGCCCCCGGTATCGAGATCTCGGTCGACGCCCTCGCCGCCCGGGCCGCCCGGCTGTTCAAGGTCGAGCTGGTGGAGCCGCGCTCGGTCATCGGCAAGACCACCAACGAGGCGCTGCAGAGCGGGCTGCTCTACGGCTTTGCCGGTCAGGTCGATGGGATGGTCGCGCGGATCTCCCGCGAGCTCGGCGCGACGCCGGTCGTCATCGCGACCGGTGGCTTGTCCCACCTGATGGCCAGCGTCTGCGAGACCCTCGACCACCACGAGCCCGACCTCACGCTGATCGGCCTACGCCTGGTCTACGAGAAGAACGTCTAGTACGGCGGGGGCCCGCAAACTGGTGCGAACCAGGCGGGCGGCGAGGAGCGTCACCACTACGTGCGCATCATGGGGGCGAGGTGACGAGCGTGGCGGCCAAGGGCGTCTTGGCGCTCCCGGCGGAAGAGCGGTTCGCCGCGGTCTACATCGAGCTGTGGCCGCGCATCGTCGGCTACTGCTACCGCCACCTCGGCGACAGGCAGCTCGCCGCCGACGTCGCTCAGGAGGCCTTCATCCGGTTGTTCGCCCGGATGACCGCTGTCGACGATCCGAGTCCCTGGCTCTACCGCGTGGCGACGAACCTCTGTCACGACCAGCGCCGCCACCAGCAGCGCCAGGACCGATTGCGGCAACAGGCCGGTGAGCTGTCTCTGACCCACGTCGACGACCCCGACCCTTGGCTCCGTGACCTGGTCGACCGGCTCCCCGGCCGGCTGCGTGACGTCGTCGTCCTGCACTACTGGGCCGATCTGCCGGTCGAGGAGGTCGCCCGTGTGCTGCACCGCCCGACCGGCACCGTCAAACGCCGCCTCTCGGAGGCGCGCGCCCAGCTTGAGGCAACCATGAGGAGCGCTCGATGAGCGACATGAGACGACCCGGCAGATCCGGCGAGGACATCCCTACCCCTGCCGGTGGCTTCCCGGCCGCCTTCGAGCAGGGCCGGCAGCGCCGCCGCCGACGTGTTGCGCTTGCGGGCAGCGGAGCTGGCGCAACCGTGGCGGTTGTGGTCCTCGGCGCGCTGCTGGTCGCTTCCGGCGGCCCGAGCACGCTGGTCCAGGTCGACGAGCGCACCCGCTTCGCGTCCGCTCAGCCCTCACCGGCTCCGTCCTCCTCCGCGGCGCCGACGGGTGACCCGACCCCGGGGTCCTCGGGAGGCCCCAGCCCTGTCACGACGACTTACCCAGGGGGAGGCCAGCAGCCATCGGGCAGTCCGACGGAGCCTGGGGGGCCGGCACCGGCGCGCCCCACCTCGGCCCCGGCGGGGCCTCGGTCGACGAGCAGCGAGCCGATGTCGCGGGACTACGACTCCACGGTCCCTCGACCCTCCGAGGGTGCTGTTGAGGGTGGCGGAAGCTTCACGGGCTGCCCGCGAGGGAGCGACTGGTGCGGCACGGCCTCGGCGTCGTACATCGAGGCGCAATCGGGTCCCCGCATCTCGTTGGCGCACCGCATCTGCCGCGAGGCCGCGGGCACTCAGGACCACCTGACCTTCGACACCACCCAGGAGGCGGAGTTCGAGATCTGGTCCGGCGGCCGCTTGGTCTGGCGCTGGTCCGACGGTGCCACGGTGGCGACTCAGGCCCACCGACTCGACATCGATCCCGGAGCCTGTCTCACGTGGAGCACGGGCTACGACGCGCGCGACCTGCAGCCCGGCGACTACGAGATCCGAGCCTGGGTGACGGCTGAGGAGCTGGGGCCGCAGGCGACCTACCGAGCCGAAGTCACCGTCGAGGAGTGAGCTGGGGGTTGGCGCCTCGGCCATGAACTCGAGCGCTGCTCGCGCAGGGACCAGCCAGTACGGCGGGATCCCGACCTCGGCGGGGGCTCAGCCCTTCCCGGGGCGTGATGGGGTAGGGGCATGGTCGGGCGGACGGACGAGGAGCGGCGGCGCGAGCTGCGGCGCTACAAGGCGCTCGCGGGCGGGCTGCTTCTTGTAGCCGCCGTCGTCTACGGCCTGACCCTGGTCGCCGACAGCGACGGGTGGGTGCGCGCCGGCGCGGAGGCCGCCCTGGTGGGCGGTCTCGCAGACTGGTTCGCCGTGACGGCGCTGTTCCGTCGGCCGCTGGGGCTACCGATTCCCCACACGGCGATCATCCCGACCCGGAAAGCTCAACTGGGCCAGGGGCTCTCGGACTTCGTCGGCACGCAGTTCCTCTCGGCCGACGTCGTCGCGGAGCGCGTCCGGGCGGCCGGCGTTTCCCGTCGGGTCGGGATGTGGCTGGCCGAGCCGGCCAACGCCGAGCGGGTCGGTGCTGAGCTGGCCACCGCCGTGAGCGGAGCGGTCGGTGTCCTTCGTGACGACGACGTCCGCTCGGTCGTCACCGCGGCCATCACGACCCGGCTCGAAGCCGTGCAGGTCGGACCTGCCCTCGGTGCAGTACTCGGTCCCATCGTTGCGGACGGGGCGCACCACGGCTTGGTCGACATCGCTGCCTCGCGGGTGCACGCCTGGCTGCGCGACAGTCGCGAGCAGGTCGAGCAGGTCGTGGCCGGACAGGCGCCCGGCTGGTCACCGCGGTTCGTCGACCGCCGCGTCGCTGCGAAGGTCTACGACGAGGTGCTTCGGGTGGTGGCCGACGTCGACCGGGACCCCCAGCACCCGATGCGCGCGACCCTCGACACCTTCCTGAGCCGGCTGGCGACCGATCTGCGTGAGGAGCCGTCGACGATCGAGGCGACCGATCTGCTCGTTCGTCGACTGGCGGCCCGGCCCGAAGTGCGCGAGGCGTTGCACGACCTGGTCTCCGCTGGTCGCCGGCTGCTGCTCGAGCTGGTGGAGGACCCGGACAGCGAGCTGCGCCGACGGACGGTCGAGGCGCTGCGCGACTTCGGGCGCCGGATCGAGCAGGACGCGGACCTGCAGGCCAAGCTCGACGACTACCTGCTGCGCGCCGTCCTGCACGTCGTCGGCAACTACCGCGACGAGCTCACCCGGGTGATCACCGACACCGTCGAGCGGTGGGACGGGCCGGATACCGCCCGACGCATCGAGCTCCAGGTCGGCCGGGACCTGCAGTTCATCCGCCTCAACGGCACGGTGGTGGGCGCCTTGGCCGGGCTCGCCATCCACGCGGTCACTCTGCTCGCCTGACCAGGCCCGGTTCGGTGGGCCCCCCGGCCGCTAGCCTCGCCCTTGTGTCGATCGACGAGCCGGACGTCCCGGAGCAGGTCCGGGTCCGCCGGGAGAAGTACGACCGCCTGCTGGCGAGCCCGACCCCGCCGTTCGCGCTGGGCTACCCGCGGACGGCGACGTTGCAGGAGGTCCGCGACCGCTTCGACCACCTCGAGATCGACACGCCCAGCGGCGAGACGGTCAGCGTGGCCGGCCGGGTGGTTCTCAGCCGGCAGGGCGGCAAGCTCTGCTTCGCCACGATTCAGGAGGGCGAGGCCCTGCTGCAGGTGATGGTCAGCCTCGACAAGGTCGGGCCGGAGCGACTCGCGGACTGGAAGTCCGACGTCGACCTGGGTGACCACGTCGGCATCACCGGCGAGGTGATCAGCAGCAAGCGAGGTGAGCTGTCGGTGCTCGCGGACAGCTGGGCGATCACCGCGAAGTCCCTGCGGCCGCTGCCCGACAAGCACCACGGGCTCACCGACCCGGAGGCCCGGGTCCGGCAGCGCTACGTCGACCTCATCGTCAACCCGAGCAGCCGCCAGGTGGTCCGCGACCGCGCGGCGGTCGTCAAGGCGGTCCGCGACAACCTGGAGCGCGACGGGTTCATCGCGGTGGAAACGCCGAACCTGCAGCTGGTCCACGGCGGCGCCGCCGCTCGGCCGTTCCGCACCCACCTCAACGCCCTCGACCTCGACGTCACCCTGCGGATCGCCCTCGAGCTGTACCTCAAGCGGCTGATCGTGGGCGGCCTCGACCGGGTCTACGAGATCGGCAAGAACTTCCGCAACGAGGGCATCGACTCCACGCACTTCCCCGAGTTCACGATGTTGGAGTTCTACGAGGCGTACGGCGACTACGACACCGTCGCAGCGCGTACGAGAGACATGGTGCTCGAGGCGGCCCGAGCGATCGGGCGCACGGTCGTACCGGACGGGCAGGGCGGCGAGATCGATCTCGAGCAGCCGTGGCGGCAGGCCGGGATCTACGATTTGGTGTCCGAGGCGGTCGGCGAGGTCGTCGATCCCGGCACCGACGTGGAGCACCTCACGGCGCTGGCTGGCAGGCACGAGGTGGTGCTGCAGGACGGCTGGGAGGCCGGCGAGGTCGTCCTGGAGATCTACGAGAAGCTCGTCGAGCACACCCTGCTGCAGCCGACCTTCGTCCGCGACTACCCCGTAGCAGCCCGGCCACTCGCGCGTGAGCACCGCAACGACCCACGATTGGCCGAGGCCTGGGATCTCGTCGTGGCCGGGACCGAGCTCGCCACCGGCTACACCGAGCTGGTTGACCCTGTCGAGCAGCGCCGGCGGCTGGTCGAGCAGTCCCTCAAGGCGGCCGGCGGCGACCCTGAAGCCATGGCCCTGGACGAGGACTTCCTGCGGGCCCTCGAGCACGGCATGCCCCCGACGGGCGGTCAGGGGATGGGCATCGACCGATTGGTGATGCTCCTGACCGGATTGCCCATCCGCGAGACGATCTTGTTTCCGCTGGTGCGCCCGGAAGGCTAGTCATTGCGGCTCGTGGGATCTGGTCACCGCGGGCGGTGTAGCCGGGCCGGCAATCTGCCGAGGTCGCACAGGTGGGATCGCTACGACGACGCCTCAGGGCCACGCTGATCGCGTTCCTCGGGCTGGGCGCCGTCGGCTACCTGGCGGTGCTCCTGCTTGATGCGGGCAGTCGTACGGCGGTCGTGGTGGCTGCCGTCGGCGGTCTGGTGTCGGCACTGCTGGCAGCGTCGGCCTGTGGCCTTGCCGCCCGCCGATGTGGTGGCCGACTGCGGCTGTTCTGGGGTGGGCTCGCCGCCTTCGCCGCGACCTGGGGCGCTGGGCAGGCGGCTACGTGCTGGTACCAGGTGCTGCGCAACGACGCGGCGCCCATGCCTGGGCTGCCCGACGTCGGCTACCTGCTCTCGGTGCCGATCGCGATCGTCGCGCTGCTGTACCACCCGCATGCCCCAGGGCTGGGGTCAGGGCGCGTTCGGCTGCTCACCGAAGGGGTGCTGGTCGGCACTGCGCTGCTGGCGCTGTCCTGGCGACTGGGGCTGAACGACGTGGCCCACGGGTTGGCCGGGACGGCGCTCACCCAGGCCGTGATGCTCGCCTACCCGGTGATGGACGTGCTGCTGCTGACCGTCCTCGTGCTGTTGCTGGCCGGCACGACCCGAGCCTCGTTCGGCCCGTTGCTGCCGGTCGGAGCGGCTCTCTGCTTCGGAGCCGTCGGGCACCTGAGCTACCGGGTGCTGGATGTTTCGGGACAGTGGGTGTCTGGCAGCTCGATCGAGGCAGCGTGGGGCTGGGGCTTTCTGCTGCTGGGCGCGGGCGCCCTGACACAGCAGCCGGACGCCATGGCCGCGCGCCGGGATCGGGTGCCTGGCACGCGTCTCGGTGCGCTGCCGTACGCCCCAGTGGTGTTGGCGATCACGGTCGCCGTGGTCGACCGGGCCCGGGGCAACGTGCAGGGCCGCGCCAATGCGCTGCTGATGCTCGTGCTGGTGGTGGCGATCATGGTGCGACAGCTGTCGGCGCTGCGCGAGAACGGTCGGCTCAACCGAGACCTCGAGTCGACCGTCGTCCTGCGGACTGCCGAGCTGCGCCGCCTGGCGGAGTCCGATCCGTTGACGGGGCTGCCCAACCGCACCCGGCTGTTCGACCGCATCGCGGCCGCCCTCGTAGCCGGCCCGACGTCGGTCGCGCTGCTCGACCTCGACGGCTTCAAGGCGGTGAACGACAGCCTCGGTCATGCCGCCGGCGACGAGCTGCTCGTCGGCGTTGCCCGCCGGCTCGAGACCGCGACCCTTCCTGGCTGGACAGTGGCCCGGCTCGGTGGCGATGAGTTCGCCGTGGTCCTGGCGGGGGTGGGCACGGAGCGGTCAGCGTCCGCGGCCGGCGCAGCGCTGCTGCGATCGCTCGACGAGCCGGTCCAGGTGGCCGGTCGGTCCATCGAGGTCGCAGCCAGCCTCGGGGTGGTGGTCGCCATCGAGGGGGACACGGCTCAGGACCTGATGCGCAACGCCGACGTCGCCATGTACGCCGCCAAGGAGGCTGCCAAGGACAGCAGCAGGGAGGCGCTGCCTGCTCGCCGCGGCACCGGGCGGGTGTTCGTGCCATCGATGCGCGAGCGGCTGCTGCACCGGGTAGCGCTGGAGGCCGATCTGCGGCTGGCGCTGGCCGCCGGCGACGTCGTGCCGCACTACCAGCCGGTCGTCGAGCTGTGCGGTGGCGGGGTGCGTGCGGT
>JBKKBU010000252.1:0-8743 GCA_046713755.1 Mycobacteriales bacterium | reverse complement strand
GCGCGCCGAGCGCGAGCAGGGCATCACCATCGACGTCGCGTATCGCTACTTCTCCACGCCTGAGCGCGCTTTTATCGTCGCTGACACCCCTGGTCACGTGCAGTACACCCGCAACATGGTGACGGGGGCGTCGACCGCGGACCTCGCGCTGGTGCTGGTGGACGCCCGCAAGGGCGTGCTGTCGCAGACCCGCCGGCACGCCTCGCTGTCGGCCCTTCTGCAGGTGCCGCACCTGGTGCTGGCCGTCAACAAGATGGACCTCGTCGACTGGGACCAGGCGGTCTACGACCGGATCGTCGCGGACTTCCGGGAGTTCGCCGCCCATCTCGCCCTGCCCGACGTCATCGCCATCCCGCTTGCCGCACTGTCGGGCGACAACGTCGTCGACCGCTCGGAGCACACCCCCTGGTACGACGGGCCGACGCTGCTGCATCACCTCGAGACCGTCTCTGTCGAGCGCGGGGGAGCGGCGTCGCGGGGCGCCCGCTTCCCGGTGCAGTACGTCATCCGCCCGATGTCGGTCGAGCTGCCCGACTACCGCGGCTACGCCGGGACCCTGGCGTCCGGCACCTTGACGCCGGGCGATGAGGTCGTCGTCCTGCCCTCGGGTCGGCGTACGACGGTGGCGTCGATCGACACCTTCGACGGGCCGCTGGCGGTGGCTGTTGCCGGGCAGGCCGTCACGGTGCGGCTGGCCGACGAGGTGGACGTCTCCCGCGGCGACATGCTGGTCGCTGCTGATGACCTGCCCGAGGTGGCGTCGGAGTTCGAGGCGACCGTCTGCTGGATGGCCGAGGAGCCCCTGCGGCCCGGTCGCAAGCTGCTGCTGAAGCACACCACCCGCACCGTGAAGGCCCTGGTGGCGGACCTGCACGACCGGCTCGACGTCGAGTCGCTCACCAGGTCCGCGACCAGCGAGCTGGCGCTCAACGACATCGGGCGGCTGACCCTGCGGGTAGCGCAGCCGGTCTTCACCGATGACTACGTCGTCGACCGTCGCACCGGCGCCTTCGTGCTCATCGACGAGGCGACCGGCACCACGCTGGGCGCCGGCATGGTCGGCTCCACCCTCGGCCTCGAGGTCGCCCCCGCCTGACCCTCGCTCATGTGGGCTGCAGGGCAGGATGGGCGCGTGCGGATCTCGGCGAAGGCGGACTACGCGGTCCGGGCTGCCGTCGAGCTGGCGGTCCGGCCGGGGGTCTGGACCAAGGCTGAGGTCGTCTCGGACGCCCAGACCATCCCGCTGCCCTTCCTGCTCAACATCCTCAAACAGCTGCGGGACGAGGGCCTGGTCGAGGCCAAGCGGGGCGCCGAGGGCGGCTACCGGCTGGCCCGGGCGGCAGCGGAGGTGTCCGTTGCCGACGTCGTACGTGCTGTTGACGGGCCGCTGGCGAGCGTGGCGGGCACGTTGGTGGAGGACATCACCTACCCAGGCGTCGCCGCGCCACTGCGCGACACCTGGGTGGCCTTGCGCTGCGCCATCCGTTCGGTCCTCGTGGCAGTCACGCTCGAGGATCTCGCTGGCAGCGCGCTGCCGGAGGTCGTCGCTGCGCTGCTCAGCGGGGACGACGCCTGGGAGACCGACCCTGACGTCCGGCGGCGCTTCGAGGCCAAGCACGAGACGTGACGTAGGCCACATCGCCAAAAGTTGACAGAGTTGGTCGACAAAGGCAGCCTCGACCTGTGATCCCGCAGTGCGACTCCTGGGTGCCCATGTGGTCAACCCGTCGCGGGCACCTGTTCGACCAGGTCTGTCGCTGCCGCTGACCGCGGCCAGGGCTGAGCGGCGCCACCAGCGCCCCGCCCCGACTACCTGATCGCTCCTCGTGCAGTGCACGACGAGCCCGCGACGACCCGTCGCGGCACCGGAAGGCCAACCCGCTCGTGACGTCCCTGCTCACCACCACAGCCCGTGCCCTGGCCGTGCTGCTGCTCGCCAGCGGCTGCGCGACAACCAGTGCGGCCGTCTCGCCCGGCAGTGCCACGCCTACCGGCCCGACCGCTCCAGCCAAGGAGCTGCGGCTCGGCTACTTCGCCAACGTCACCCACGCCGGGGCGGTGTACGGCGTGGCCAGTGGGACCTTCGCCAAGGAGCTCGGTTCGACCGAGCTCGTCCCGCAGACCTTCAATGCCGGACCGGCCGCGGTCGAGGCCATCTTCGGGGGCGCCCTCGACGCTGCCTTCCTGGGCCCCAACCCGGCCGTCAACGCCTTCGTGAAGAGCCAGGGCCAGGCCATTCGGATCGTCGCCGGTGCCACGTCCGGCGGCGCCTCACTGGTGGTCCGCAAGGGCATCACCAGCGCTGCGGATCTCAAGGGCAAGAAGCTCGCGAGCCCGCAGACCGGTGGCAGCCAGGACATCGCGCTGCGGACCTGGCTGTCGGAGCAGGGCCTGCAGACCGACGAGCGAGGCGGCGGCGACGTGACGATCGTGGCGCAGGACAACGCCCAGACGCTCGCGCTGTTTCGCCAGGGTGAGATCGACGGCGGCTGGGTTCCGGAGCCCTGGGCTTCCCGGCTGGTGCTGGAGGGCGGGGCCACTGTCCTCGTTGACGAGCAGGACCGCTGGCCGGGCGGGCGCTTCGTGAGCACCCACCTCGTCGTCCGTACCGACTACCTGCGCCGCCACCCCGAGTCCGTCACGGCGCTGCTGCGCGGGCTGGTCGAGGCGACCCGGCAGGTGGAAGCAGATCGTGGCAACGCCAAGACCGTCATCAACGCCGCGCTCGAGCGGCTGACCGGCAAGGCGCTTGAGCAGGCGACGATGGACCGGGCCTTCGAGCAGATCATCCTGACGCTGGACCCGCTCGCTACCACGCTGAAGCGGAGCGCTGAGCATGCCTTCGCGACCGGGTTGCTCCCCGAGACCGACCTGATCGGCATCTACGACCTGCGGCTGCTCGAGCGAGTGCTCGGACGCGCCGTCGACGACGCCGGCCTGGGAGGCTGACATGACCGTCCTCGAGGAGCGCCGCGTGACCGAATCGGCTGCCGGCGTCCGGCTGACCGGTGTGAGCAAGCGCTTCGGTGACGGACCGGTGGTGCTGGACGACGTCAGCCTGGTGGTCGCGCCCGGTGAGTTCCTGTGCCTCCTCGGCGCCTCGGGGTGCGGCAAGTCGACGTTGCTCAACTTGGTGGCCGGGCTGGACGTCCCGAGCGCAGGGACCATCGAGGTGCCCGGCGGTCGGCCCGCCCTGATGTTCCAGGAGCCGGCGCTGTTCCCGTGGCTGACGGCTGCTCAGAACGTCGAGCTCGCGCTGCGGCTCAAGGGCCAAGCCGGCAAGCGCGAACGCCGGCAGCGGGCCGCCGAGCTGCTCGAAGTGGTGCGCCTGAAGGACGCAGGGAACAAGCGTGTGCACGAGCTGTCCGGCGGGATGCGCCAGCGAGTGGCGATGGCCCGGGCCCTCGCGCAGGACAGCCAGGTCCTGCTCATGGACGAACCCTTCGCGGCCCTCGACGCCATCACCCGTGACGTCCTGCACGAAGAGCTCGTGCGGTTGCGCGAGTCACAGCAGCTGACCGTCCTGTTCGTGACCCACAACGTGCGCGAGGCGGTGCGGCTCGGTGAGCGCGTGATCCTGTTGTCGTCCCGGCCCGGTCGAGTTGCGAGGGAGTACCCGGTCGAGATCGCGCATCCGCGCCGCATCGAGTCACCCGAGGTGGCGGCCCTGTCGGTAGCGATCACGGAGGATCTCCGGACCGAGATCCGCCGCCACGGCGGTCAGTCATGAGCTTGCTCGACGGTCGGCGGCCGGGTGGGTCGGGAGACGATCTCGCAACGCTCGAAGCCGGGCTGGACGCCCTCGAGACCCACGAGGAAGCGTCGGCCTCCCGGCTGAGTCGGTTCTGGTCGTCGTTCTGGCCGCCGGTGCTGGCGGTCGGACTGCTCCTGCTGGTGTGGGAATTGGCCTATCGCGCGCAGCTCAAGCCGACCTACGCCTTGCCCTCGCCGGCTGACGTCGGACTGGTGCTCCAGGACCAGGTCGCGGACGGCACGCTGCCGCGGGCGATGCTCACCAGCTTCGAGCGCGGCGGGTTGGGATTCCTGGTGGCGTTGGCGATCGGGACACCGCTCGGCCTCCTGATCGCCCGCGTGACGGCGGTGCGGCGCGGCATCGGCCCGCTGGTGTCTGGGTTGCAGAGCCTGCCGTCCGTGGCATGGGTTCCTGCCGCGATCATCTTCTTCGGCCTCGGTGAGACGGCCATCTATGCCGTCGTGCTGCTCGGCGCGGTCCCGTCGATCGCCAACGGCATGGTGTCCGGGATCGATCAGGTCCCGCCGCTGTTCCGGCGGGTCGGGACCATGCTCGGGGCGCGCGGCTGGGCTGCGGCGCGCTACGTCCTGCTACCAGCGGCCCTCCCGGGCTACGTCGGCGGCATGCGACAGGGCTGGGCGTTCTCCTGGCGGTCGCTCATGGCGGCTGAGCTGATCGTCAACTCCCCTGAGCTCGGCGCTGGCTTAGGGCAGCTGCTCGACCAGGGTCGGGACCTGCTGGACATGCGCCTGGTGTTTGCCGGCATCCTCGGCATCCTCATCGTCGGGATCGCCGTCGAGCTGCTGTTCTTCGCGCCGCTGGAGCGTCGGGTCCTCAAGCGGCGTGGCCTCGTGCCCGCGTCCTGACAGACTTCGGCAGGTGAGCGCCCTCCTGCCCCTGCACCTCGACCTGACCGGCAAGCGCGTGCTCGTCGTCGGTGGCGGCCCGGTCGGCGTACGACGGAGTCGCGCTCTCGTGGCCGCCGGCGCCGACGTGTTGCTCGTCGCTCCCACTGCCGTCGAGGTGCCTGCGGGTGTGACCCACCAGGCAAGGGCTTTTGTCGCCACTGACGTCGACGGCTGCTGGCTCGCCGTGGCGGCAACCGGGGTGGTTGATGCTGAGGTCGCGGCCGCGTGCGAGCAGCGCCGGATCTGGTGCGTGCGCTCCGACGACGCGTCGCTTTCGAGCGCCTGGATGCCGGCGGTCGGCCGGATCGACGACGTGGTCGTGTCGGTGACAGCCGGTCGTGACCCGCGGCGCGCTGCTGCGCTGCGCGATGCCGTGCTGCTGGCCGCCGATGAGGGTGCGCTGCCGCTGCGCCGGCAGCGATCAGGGCCGGGCTCTGTCGCGCTCGTCGGGGGTGGTCCCGGAGATCCGGGGCTGCTCACGGTCCGCGCCCGCCGGCTGCTGGCCACCGCTGACGTGGTCATCCGGGACCGGCTCGCACCGCAGGTGGACCTCGCCGAGGGCGTCGAGGTGATCGAGGTCGGCAAGAGAGCGGGCGGCCAGTCGTGGTCGCAGGCCGACATCGACGCGCTGATCGTCGAGCGAGCCGGACGGGGGCTGTTCGTCGTACGACTCAAGGGTGGCGACGTGCACGTCTTCGCGCGCGGCATCGAGGAGGTGGCGGCCTGCGCGGCTGCCGGACTGCCCTGCGAGGTGGTGCCTGGGGTGTCGTCGGCGCTGGCCGCACCGACCGCCGCCGGGATCCCCCTGACCGTCAAGGGCGTGACCCAGACCGTCACCGTGGTGAGTGCCCACGTCGCTCCCGGTGACCCCGCGTCGACGGTCGACTGGGGCGCGCTGGCCAGACTCGGCGGCACGTTGGTGCTCCTCATGGCGACCGAGCGGTTGGCGGCCAGCTGCGCCGCGCTCATCGCGGGCCGGCGGGCGCCGGAGACGCCGTTGGCGGTAGTGCAGGACGCCACCTTGCCGACCCAGCGGACGGTGGTGGCCACCCTCGGCGGTGCCGGCTCGCTGGACGTGCAGGCGCCCGCTGTGGTCGTCATCGGTGAGGTGGTGGGATGGCGGGCATGACGGTGCTGCTCGGCGTGGCACACGGGTCGCGGACCGCCGCTTCGCAACAGGTCGTCGAGGAGCTGCTGGCGCGGGTCGCCGGTCTGCGGCCCGGGCTGCGCACCGTCGCTTCGTACGTCGACAACGCGAGCCCCTCCATCCGTGCTGCCCTGGCCGGGCTGGTCGCCGAGGGGGTAGCTGATGTCGTGGTCGTGCCGCTGCTGCTGTCGCCTGCGTCGCACTCCTAGACCGATGTGGCTGCATCGGTCCAGGCCGGTCGCCTGGCCCACCCCGGGCGCCGGCTGCGTTATGGCCGCCCGCGCGGCCCGCACCCGGTGCGCGTCGCCGTGCGGGCGCGCCGCCTCGCCGAGGTCGGCGTCAGCGACGAGCCGGTCGTGCTCGTCGCCGGCGGTTCGCTCGACCCGGACGCCAACGCCCAGGTCGCCGCGACCGCGCGGCTCCTCTGGGAGGGGCGGGCCTTCCCGTCCGTCGACATCGCCTTCGCCTCGACGACCGGACCGACCGTGCCCGAGGCTGTGGAGCGACTGAAGTCCTTGGGGCACCGCAGGATCGCGGTCGCCCGCTACTTCCTGGGCCCCGGCCATCTGCCGCGGCTCGTCGAGACCCAGGCGCGCTCGGTCGAGGGCGTCGACGTCGTCATCTCCGAACCGCTCGGGGTGTCCGACGGCCTGGCCGGGCTGCTCGCAGGCAGGTACGACGAGGTCCTCGGTGGCGACATCCGGATGAACTGCGACGCTTGCCTCTACCGCATCGCGCTGCCCGGTCGGGAAGCCGCAGTCGGTGCGCCGCAGGTGCCGCACAGCCACCCCGATGACTGATCAGCGGTAGCGGCGTACGCCGTCGTCGTCAGCCGTAGCGGTCAAGGACCCCTGCGCGACCAGCAGGTCCAGGTGCGCACCTGTCTCGAAGATGGCGAGCATGGCGTTGAAGGGGTTGAGGTCCGAGAGCTTGTGCTGCCGACGGGTCCAGCGCAGGACGCCGGCGGCCTCAAAAGCGCTGCTTGCACCCTGGTGAACCGCGGTCAGTGACTCCTCGAGTCGCTTGCCGTGGAAGGCGATCAGCTCGTCGACCCGGGCATGGGCAGAGTCGGTGACCGGCCCGTGAGCCGGCAGCAGCAACGCATCCGGCCGCTCCCGGACGATGCGCAGCGACGACAGGAAGGCGCCGAGGGGGTTCGCGGTGACGGCGGGCTCGAAGCCGATCGACGGCGTGATGGTGGGCAGCACATGGTCGCCGGCGAACAGCAGCGCGTTGTCGGTGTCGTGGAAGACCAGGTGACCCGCGGTGTGTCCGGGGGTCTCGACGGCCTCCAGCACCCGACCGCCCGGCAACGCGATCGGACCGCCCGACAGCCACTCGTCGGGCGACTCCCACTGGTCCTGGTCAACGCGGTGGCCACGCATGAAGCTGCCCATCAGCTCGGCGAGCTCGGTTGCGCCGTGGCTGGTCAGCTGCTGGAGTTGGTCCATCATCGGCGATCGGTCGACCCGCTGCAGCATGTCCAACGTCGGCTTGTCGCCGAGACCGAGTGCGACGCTCGCCCCGAACTCCCTACGCAGCACCGGACCTTGGGTGTAGTGGTCGCGGTGGACATGGGTGATGAGGAAGCGTCGGATGTCACCCAGCTCGGCCCCGATGCTCGCGAGCGCGGTCGCCAGCTGCGCCCGGGACTCGTCGATCGCCCAGCCGGCGTCGACGCAGACCAGGCCGTCGGTGGTGGCGATCGCGTAGACGTTGACCGACCGCAATCCGTCGTTGGGCAGCGGCAGCGGGATCCGGTGAACACCTGCTGCGACCTCGAAGGCCCCGGGCTCAGTCCAGTCGCTCATGCGACGTTCCTACAGCAGCGCCCGGGAATGCCGATGCACCGGTTGTGGTTGGCTCTAGACAACAGCCCGCCATGTGGCTGTCCCGCGGGCTTCACCGCGGGTCCACCCACCGACCACAGTGTCAGGTGGAGACAACCGCCCCGGCTGCGCAGCTGCGCGCCGGCGGCATCAGAGAGGAAAGCCGATGAACGACTTCGGACCCTGGGACGACTGAGTCCCGAGCAGACATACGACGGGGCCGCTCAGCAGCACTGCTGCCGGGCGGCCACTGTCGTGCGGAGTGACCTGGGTCAGGACTTCGGCAGCTTGTAGGCCTTGAAGCTGACGTTGGCGCTGTCGATGATGGTGCTCGGGGTGAGCGAGCGCTCCGCGTAGTGGAGGACCCAGCAGATCTCGCAGGTGTCGGAGGGGCCGCTGGTGCCGGCAGTGAGCTTCGACCCGGTCTTGGCCTTGAGCATCGCGAGCGGGATGGTCCAGGAGATCGTCGCCTTGGCCGGGTCGACCGTGCCCTTGAGGTAGGCGACCGGCTTGCACTGTGAGAGCGTCACCGGCAGCGTCGAGTCGCTGGCGCACTGCTCAAGACGGAAGTGGCCCTTCTGGTCGACCTTGCCGACTCGCTCGGTGCCGCTCTGCGCGACGACGTCTGGCTTGCCGACGTCGACGCTCTTGACCGTGACGCGCCACTGAACACCGTCGATGTCGAAGTGGTACAGGAGCCGGGCCGCCTCGGGCAGCGAACCTTGCGACGGCATCGACGCCATGGTCATCGCGAACGTCAGGTCGGCCTTGTTGCGCTGAACGGTGCCCTTGACCAGGTCGAGGCCGGCCTGGGCCGGACCCGGCGCGGGAACCGCCGTGTTGTTGACCCCGGTGTCGCCGGCGGGGTCGGTGAACATGACGAACACCGGCCCAGCGGACGCGGGCGTCGACAGTCCGAGGCCGGCAGCAAGAGCGGCGGCGACGAGGACGGGACGAATGCGCATGCGGACCTCCGGTGAGCGCGGATCTGCTGGTGAGGTGCTAGTTCGACGGCGGCGACCGACCTCCTGCCCCATGTCCGAGACCCGACATCTCGGCTCCTTCGGTCTTGCGGTCGAAACCCGAAGCCCTGCTGCCCTACGGC
>JBKKBU010000251.1:0-3001 GCA_046713755.1 Mycobacteriales bacterium | reverse complement strand
TGGTCCTGCCCGCCCGCCTCGCCCACCTCGGTGCGGCCAGCCCCGCGGTCGCCGTGCAGGTGCTGGTGCTCCCCGCGGCCGGGCTGCGCCAGGGCATGTCGGGCGCGGCGGTGTCCTCCCTCGAGCGCGCCCTGCTGGCGCAGCGGGCGGACGTGGGCCGGCTCGACGGCGTCTTCGACAACGACCTGCGGCACGCCGTGACGGCGTTCCAGAAGACGCAGGGCCTGGCCCGCACCGGCGTCTACGACGGGGCGACCCGGGCGTGGCTCTCGAGCCCGCTGCCGGTCCGGCTGCGCCACCCCGCCGCCGGTCGCGCGGTCGAGATCGACCTGGTCAAGCAGGTGCTCTACCTGTCGGAGGGCGGGCAGCTGCGCCGCGTCGTCGACATCTCCAGCGGCAACGACCAGCCGTACGTCTCCGAGGGCGTCACCTACAAGGCGTTCACGCCGGTAGGTCGCTTCCGCGTCGAGCGCAAGATCGACGGGATCCGCGTGAGCCGGCTCGGCGAGCTGTACCGCCCGGCCTACTTCTTCCGCGGTTGGGCCATCCACGGCAGCCCGAGCGTCCCGCCGTACCCCGCCAGCCACGGCTGCATCCGGGTCACCAACAGCGCGCAGGACCGGCTCTACCCGCTGCTGACCATCGGGACCCCGGTCAGCATCTACCGCTGATATAGCTCGGAGTGGCTCCCGGGTGAGCACCTCCGGAGGTGCGAGGAAGGGACCGTCAGGTTCCTCAACGTGAAGGTCGGCGTTGGAGCGCCGTTCCTTCCGGCACCCCCGGAGGTGGGTCCCATGGTGGTTCATGCTGCCCCAGTGACATCGACGACGGTCGTGGTCGCGGTCGACGTTGGCAAGAACGAGTTCGCGGTGTCGGTGACCGACGCCAGCCGAGTTCAGCTGCTCAAGCCGTTGCTGCGCTGCCCGATGACGGCGCCGTCCGTGCATGAGGTGATCGTGAAGATCACGCGGCTGCTACCGATGGCTGCTGCGGTCAAGGTCGGGATCGAGGCCGCCGGGCACTACCACCTGCCGCTGCTCGCGCCGCCGGTCTGGCCGACGGGTTGGGAGCTTCTCGAGCTCAACCCCGGTCATGTCACCGAGCAGCGCAAGGTGCTGGGCAAGCGCACGATCAAGACCGACGCGATCGATCTGGAAGCGATGACGGAGCTGCTGCTGGCCGGCCGCGGCCTGCCGGTCACGGCCCGCGAGTCGGTGCTGGTGGAGCTGGCTGCCTGGGCGGCGCACCGCACTCGAAGAGTGCAGATCCGCACCGCGACCAAGAACCAGCTGCTCGGCCAGCTGGACCGCAGCTTCCCGGGATTGACGGCGGCGTTGCCCGACGTGCTCGGCACCAAGATCGGCCGGCTGGTGGCGCAGGAGTTCGCCGACCCGGCCCGGCTAGCCGCGCTGGGCGCGAGCAGGTTCATCCGGTTCGGCGCGACCCGCGGGCTGCAGATCCGAAAGCCCCAGGCGGACAGGCTGATCGCCGCCGCCCGCGACGCGCTTCCGATGCCCGACGCGCAGGTCGCACGGCAGGTTCTGGCTGCCGATCTGGCACTGCTGGAGGACCTGGATGGTCAGGTCCAGGCAGCCGCTGACGAGCTGGCCCGGCTGCTCCCACTCAGCCCGTTCCGGACCCTGACCACCGTCCCGGGATGGGGAGCCGTTCGGGCCGGCAACTACGCCGCCGCCGTCGGCGATCCGCACCGCTGGCCCAGCCCCAAGCAGCTCTACCGCGCCGCGGGCCTGAACCCGATCCAGTACGAGTCCGCCGGCAAACGCCGCGACACCAGCATCAGCCGGGAGGGCAGCGTCGAGCTGCGCCGCGCGCTGATCGACCTCGGAATGGGGTTGTGGCTCAACGACCCGGCCGCCACCCAGCGCGCGGTCGAGCTGCGGGCCCGCGGCAAGAAGGGCGGCGTCATCACCTGCGCGATGGCGCACCGCGCGAACCGCATCGCCTTCGCGCTCGTTCGCGACCAGGCCGCCTACGACCCGGCAAGGTGGACACAGGAGGGCTGACCCGAGGCGCTTCACAACTCCGGCCGGCAGTGCCATGCTCGACGGCACCGAAGGACCCGGACTCGACGCCGATGCCGCTATGGCGGACGCCACAAGGCGTTACGCCGCACCTAGCTTGGCGCCCCGGGTCCTTCGCCATGCGGCAGCCCGAACGAGGCCAGATGACCCACCCGGCAGGTGAGGTCGCATAAGTCAGCGTGGGCGCCAGGCACCGTCCAGCACGAACACCACCGGTCAAGATCACCCTCAGCTCCGCGGCGCGGAGCCGATAACGCACGGCCGGGTTCAGGCTTGACACGACCTACGGCCAGCTAGGACCTGCGGACCGGGGCCTTGGTGCTGCGCCACCAGCGCAGGCAGGCGCGGAAGCTCAGGCGGGTCAGCAGCACGACAGCCAGCACGAGCAGGACCGCGGCCAGCCAGCCCAGCGGGCCGTAGGCCCACAGCGCGACGCAAGCGGTAGCCAGCATCAGCAGGGGCCCGGCTAGGAGCAGGGGCATGAGCAGCGCCACGCGGTCAGGGTGCGGCACCGGACGCCCGGCCGCACTCCCGAGGGGCGGCGGCGGCGGGCAGGCGGGAGGATCGTTGGGTGACCGCCCCCTCGTACGACGGGATCGACGCGCCACCGCTGCAGCCGCCGCCGGTCGACGCGCTGCTGCTCGTGTCCTTCGGCGGTCCGGAGGGACCGGACGACGTCCTGCCGTTCATGGAGAACGTCACCCGTGGTCGCGGCATCCCGCAGGCCCGGCTCGAGGAGGTCAGCCGGCACTACCTCGACCTCTTCGGCGGGGTCAGCCCGATCAACGCGCAGGCGCGGGCGCTGAAGGCGGCGCTCGAGGCCGAGCTCGCTGCGCACGGCCCGGACCTGCCGGTCTACTGGGGCAACCGCAACTGGAACCCGTACCTCGTCGACGCCGTGCGCGAGATGACGGCCGACGGGGTACGGCACGCGCTCGCCGTCGTCACGAGCGCCTTCC
>JBKKBU010000250.1:0-7950 GCA_046713755.1 Mycobacteriales bacterium | reverse complement strand
TGGACGGTGTGGTCGGCTTGCTGCTGGCGGCTGTGGTCTTCCAGCTCGTCGAGCTCAGCGCCGAACCGGATCCCGCTGACCGCGTCGGTCTGGCCGCGGACTTCGACCATCACGGCCGGCGCCGGGATGACCTGGACATCACGCGTGTCCATCGCCGAGGCATGAGCGCGGTCCGCGGCGTCAGGGTCCAAGGTCAAGACCGCAGCGGCGACGAGCTGCCCGACCCGCGACGGCATCAGCCCGGTCAGCTGTGGCAGGACCTGCTGCTCGACCAGCGCGCAGACCTGCGCGTCGAGGTAGGCAGTGTGTTTCATGACCTGCCGGGCCTGCGGGAGGTGCACTGTCCCGGCCAGCATCGCGGCATGGGTCATCGGCAACCGGCCGACCAGGTGCTGAGCGTCACCGAGCCACCCCGCGACCGTGTTCTGGTGCACGATCGCGGACCCGGCGATCTCGAGCAGCAACGACCCGAGTGGGACATCCCCGGCCCAGCCCATCTCGCGGTCATCACAGCCCGCGGACATCGCGACCAGCAGCTGCGCCCGGCGGGCATAGCCCGTTGCCTCAGCCCGCTGCAACCCAGCGATCTCCTCGAGCTGAACGGCGGTCCACGGCACCGGCAGCAACGTCTGCGACGAACCCGTCATCACCCACACCGCCCTTCCACCCAAGCCCACACCGGCCCTGCCACCGACCCTGATGCCGTAGCTGTTGCCGACAACGACACTCAACGAGCACGGTCCGACTGAAACGACCCCCGCCAGAGATCCGTTGACAACCCAATAGTTACCGACAGCTGCAGAATTAACTATCCACAGGACCCCATGACCGAGCCCGAAATCTGTCGTACGGCAGTGCTAGGCGCGCTACCTTCATCACGTGACCAGGGGACCGGACTATGACGCCGTGCGACGCGCTCTCGAGGGTCAGTGGGTCCGGCTGCTGACCGCCCTCCCCGGCCTGGACCCTGCGGCCCCGACCCGAGTCGCCGGCTGGTCGGTGCGGGAGGTGGAAGCGCACTTGACCGCGACGACGGCGGGCCTCGCCCAGCTGCTGCAGGCAGCAGCGCCGGCGGCCGCTGACACCGGAGTCGAGGGCTGGGCAGCGGCGCTCCCCGCGCTGGCCGGGCTCATCGATGAGGACGCCCGCGCGACGCCGGCTGATCTCGCGACCGCAGTGGCGCAGGCGGGCGCGGCGCTGACCCTCGCCGCCGCCGACCGGGTGGTGCAGCAGCGCACCGGGGCGCACACGCTGCTCGACGCGCTGCGGTTCCGGCTCGTTGAGGGCGTCGTGCACGGACTCGACCTCGGGATCGAGCCGGACCCGATCGCCAAGCGATTGGTGGTCAAGACTTTTGTCGAGATCCTCAGCGCCCGAGCGCCTGGGCACGCGGTCGAGCTCCGCATCCCGCCGTACACCGCCGTGCAGGTGGTGGAGGGCCCACGGCACACCCGGGGTACGCCGCCGAACACGGTGGAGATCGACCCGGTGGCCTGGCTGGACCTCGCCACCGGGAGGACCACGTGGGTGGAGGCCGTGAGCGCCGGCCAAGCGAGGGTCAGGGGAGATCGCGCCGACCTGTCGCCGTGGCTGCCGCTGCTGACCTAGGTTCGTCAGCACCGTCCCAGCACCGCACCGACAGGGAGCCCCCGTGAAGGAACTGGTCTGGCACCGCCAGCTGCTGCCCGCCGTGAACCGCTTCGCGGGACGGCCGTTCCTGACCGACACCGGTGCGGGGACGACGACGACGTTTGGGGAGCACGGCAGTCGGGTGCTGCGGCTGGCATCGGCGATGCGCAGTGAGCTCGGGCTCGGTCGGGAGGATCGGTTCGCGATCCTCAGCCTCAACAGCGCCCGCTTCGAGGAGCTGTATCACGCCGGCCTGCTCGGAGCCGGGGTCGTCAACCCGCTCAACCTCCGATTCGCACCTCGTGAGCTGATCCACGTGTTGTCCGACAGTGCGTGCCGGGTGGTCTTCGTCGATCCGGTATTCGCTCCTGTCATCGATGGCATCCGCGAGGCAGCCGGGATCGAGAAGGTCGTCCTCATGGGCGAGGGCGACGTCCCTCACGACCTGACCTACGAGGACCTGATCTCGGCGGGTGAGGAGGTTGTCCCGCCCGAGCCCGAGGAGGACTCGGCGGCGATGCTGATGTACACCGGCGGCACGACCGGGCTGCCCAAGGGCGTGCTCCTCGACCAGCGCTCGATCGTGCTGACGATGTACCACATCGGCATGACCATCCGGCTCGAGCCTGACGAGGTCTATCTCGCTCAGGCCCCGTTGTTCCACGCCGCGTCGATGGGCGCCATCCTCGCGGTCCCGGTGACCGGCAACCAGCTCGTGACGGTGCCGTTCTTCGATCCCGGCTCGGTGCTGGCGGCGATGCAGAAGTACCACGTGACCAACACCATCATGGTGCCGACCATGATCGCGATGACCTTTGCGCACCCGGATTACGACGCTTCCAAGATGTCGTCGCTGCAGCGCATGACCTACGGCGCATCGCCGATGCCACGGCCCGTGCTCGACCGGCTCCGGCGCGACCAGCCGCAGTTGCAGCTGTTCCAGGGCTACGGCATGACGGAGAGCGCGGCGCTGGTCAGCGTGCTCATGCCGGAGGACCACGAGCAGGAAGCCAAGCTCGCCTCGGCCGGGCGTCCGGTGGCCGGCACGGTCGTCACCATCCAGGACGAGTCGGGGACCGTCCTGCCCAACGGTCAGGTCGGCGAGGTGTGCGTCCGAGGCGGTCAGTTCATGCGCGAGTACTGGCGGCGGCCGGAGGAGACCGAGGCCGCCTTCGCGGGCGGCTGGTACCACTCCGGAGACGCCGGCTACCTCGACGACGACGGCTACCTGTTCCTCGTCGACCGCACCAAGGACATGATCGTCACGGGTGGGGAGAACGTCTACTCCACCGAGGTCGAGCAGGCAGTGGCGTCGCACCCGGCCGTCGCGCAGGTTGCCGTCATCGGCATCCCGGACGAGACCTGGGGCGAGGCCGTGCACGCGATCGTTGTGCTGAAGCCCGGCGAGACCGCGACCGAAGAGGACATCGTCGCGCACGCCAAGGAGCTCATCGCCGGCTACAAGGTGCCCAAGGGCGTGACGTTCCGCGAGGAGGCGCTGCCGCTGTCGGGAGCCATGAAGGTCCTCAAGCGGGAGTTGCGGGCGCCCTACTGGGAGGGCCGCGAGCGGTCGGTCAACTAGGGGGTCTCGCGCGGATCTCCCTGCATGCGCTGCGCCGTAGCCCTACTGTCCGGCCATGCCCACCCGCCGGTCGTCCGTCGTTGCCCTGCTCCTCGTCGGAGCACTGAGCGCCTGCGGGGGCGGGAGCGGCCCGCCCGCGGCGACGTCCTCGCCATCCAGCTCGGTGGCAACCTCCGCTCCGCCTGCCACCTCGCCGGCCACACCTTCGGTCAGCCCATCGCCGTGCGTTCCTGCCTTCGTCGCCAACACCCTCCCCGACACCGGGAGCCCAGTCGGGCCGCCGCTCGGGCTGCAGGTCGCGAACTCCGCGGTGCAGGTCGGCTACGACCGGGTCACCTTCACCCTCGGCGGCAGCGGCAAGCCCGGCTGGGAGGTGGAGTACGTCGCGGCGCCCACCTCGGACGGCTCCGGTGATCCGGTGGCCGTGGCCGGCGGCTTCACCTTGCAGGTGCTCATCACCGACGTCGGAACCCCGGGCGACACGGGCGTGCCCGACCCGGCAGTGAAGCGCTTCACCCCCAGCGGTACGGCGGTGGTCCGCGAGGTCGTCCTGGATACGGTCTTCGAGGGTCGCTACACCGCCTTCATCGGGGCGTCATCGATGAAGCCGTTCCGGGTGTTCCGGCTCGCCGCTCCACCGCGTCTCGTCGTCGATGTCAGGCACTGCTGACCGGCCGATCGATCCCGGTCAGCCGCACCCGCGCAGCCGCAGGCCGCGGTCGCCGGTTGCGGTGACGCTCCCGTTGGTGCGTCCGGCCCATCCCGTCAGCGCGGTCATCAGTCGGTCGCGTGCGGGAACGTCCTCGAGCACCACTTCGACCAGCGTGCAGGTGTTTTTGCCGTCCTCGAAGGTGGCGTAGCGGTCGCCGTCCCACGACAGGTGCGGCCCGGGCTGCGTCGGGTTGGCGGGCAGCAGCAGAGCCAGCCCGGCTGCGCCGAGGACTCCCTGGTCCACCCGCTTTCCCGGCGCTGTGGGCGTCGGGACGATCACCGGCTCGAGGTCGTCATCGGATGGCTCGAGCACCTGCTCGGTCGTCGTCGGCGGGGTGCGGAACGCCGCGTCCAGCCGCGCCTGCCCCCCGGCCGCCAGCAACGCGTCGACGTACGCCGCCCCCGAAAAATACGGAAAACCCAGGAGTACGTCGACGATCGACGGCTCCCGGTCTGAGCCCGCGAAGCGGCGGCGCTCCTCCTGCTCGATCTGGCGCTGCGTGTCGGCCGACTGCGCCTCACGGAAGGCCGTCTCGACGCGGGTCGCGTCGCCCTCCACGAGCGACTGGAAGCCGGTGAAGCGCTCGTCGTCGGCCTTGGCCAGGTCGGGTCGGTCGAGGTCGAACACCTGGTCCTGCAGGGCGTGGGTGAGCTCGTGGACGAGCACCATTTCGACGTAGGGGTCGATCGTCGTGCCCCGCACGAAGAGCTCGCTGGTCTCGTTGTCGTAGAAGCCGACGACGCCGCCGTCCAGGGCTTCGTCGACCACCTCGTCGAGGTTGTCGCCGGCGTCCAGCAGCCCGAGGGCGGTGAGCGTGGCGTCTGGGTCGCCATCGGGGCCGCCGTCCTCCTCGCCGCCGCTGAACAGCGCGTCGAGGAACGCCTCGTCGTCGAGCACCTTCGCGTCGACCGGGCGGCTAAAAGCAAGGCCGCGCTCGGTCGCGACGAACTCCTGCAACGCGGGAAGCCGTTGGTCGAGGACTGCTTGGGCGGCTGCCAGGTCAGGCTTGCCCTGCCGGGTGAGGGCGACGCTGCTGGACGCGCCGAGCACCAGCAGGCCGGCGATGCCGACGACGAGCACATCGGTGGTGAGCCACGCCCAGGTCCGGGTGCCCGCGTCGGGCGTCGGGGGCGGCGCGGCCTGGGCGGTGGGCCACGACGTGGTCGGCGCGCGGTCGGGCGGCGCCCACGGGTCCGTCATGTCGCCCATTCTCGTCGATAGCCCCAGGACGTACGACGACCCGGCACTCACCAGGAGTGCCGGGCCGCCGCGGGTGGGGCTGTGGTCCTACTTGGTCTTGTGGATCGTCACGTTGCCGCGCGAGAGGTCGAGGCTGTCCTCGTCCTCCTGGTCACACAGGTCACGGTCCTCGCCGTCGTCGCTGCCGTCCCGCGCTGCGTCACCGGTCTGGACCAGGATCATGTCGGACCCCTTGTTGCCCTGACCGTCGTCGGTCACGTCGACGCGGAACGGCGTGACGCCATCGCGCAGCAAGCCGCCGAACACCGCGACGCCGCCCGCCCCGCCCCCGTCGGGCCGGGTGAAGACGGTCGCGCAGGTGACCGTGCCGTGCTGCACCGTCTGGCCCTGACCGGTCCCGCCGGTGCGGTCGACGTACTGGAACTGGCCCTTGACGTTGCCCGCGTCGTCGACCTGGGCGTTGAAGCCGACGGTGTCGCCGGCGCCGCCCGTCGTCGGGACGAGGGTCTGGCCACCGCCGGTGATCTTGGTGACGGCGGGGGCGGCGGATGCCTGGGTGACGCCGGTGATCGCCAGCGCGACGACTGCTGCGCTGATGAGGACTCGCTTCACGTGTGCTCCTTCAAGGGGGTGCCGTGGCGGCTGGGTCGGGCGGCGTCGGTGCCGAACCGCGATGGTGGGCCTGACTTCGAGCAGGCTCGGGAGGATCCTGTCTGATGTGTCCCGTTATGTCTGGATAGCCACGGGTTTGTGGCGTTGCCGACAGGGCAACGCGTTCCCGGGTCGTGTGCGCGCCAAACCTGAGTTCGCAGCGACGTGCTTGCGTCGTCGTCCGGGGTTCACCCCCACTGGCAGGTGGCTACACTCGGCACTGTCGGCTTCCCCCACTCCCATGCCTGAGGAGCCCCCCGCGTGCCTGTCGCACACGGTCAGCCGCACGACCCCTTCGAGCCGGAGCCGCCGGTGGGCGAGGAGTGCGGCGTCTTCGGTGTCTGGGCGCCTGGCGAGGACGTCGCAAACCTCACCTACTACGGCCTCTACGCGCTGCAGCACCGCGGCCAGGAGGCCGCCGGGATGGCGGTCAGCGACGGCGCCGCCGTTTTGGTCTACAAGGAGCTGGGCCTGGTCGCGCAGGTCTTCGACGACGCGACGCTCAGCTCGCTCAAGGGGCACCTCGCGATCGGCCACTGCCGCTACTCGACGACCGGCTCCTGCACGTGGGAAAACGCGCAGCCGTCGTTCCGCAGCCTGCCCACCGGCGGCTCGCTGGCGCTCGGTCACAACGGCAACCTCACCAACACGCGCGACCTCGCGCGACAGGTCCGCGACCTCGGCCGCACCCAGGACGCGATGGGCGCCACCAACGACTCCGACCTCATCACCGCGTTGTTGGCTTCCTGCTCGGACCGCTCACCCGAAGCCGCCGCGATGGAGGTGCTGCCGACGTTGGTCGGTGCCTTCTCGCTGGTGTTCATGGACGAGCAGACCCTCTACGCCGCCCGCGACCGGCACGGCGTCCGGCCGCTGGTGCTCGGCAAGCTGGAGCGCGGCTGGGTGGTCGCGTCGGAGACCGCGGCGCTCGACATCGTCGGCGCGTCCTTCGTCCGCGAGATCGAGCCGGGCGAGCTCATCGCCATCGACGAGCACGGGGTGCTGACCCAGCGCTTCGCGGAGGCGACGCCCAAGGGCTGCCTGTTCGAATACGTCTACCTGGCCCGACCTGACACGACGATCGCCGGCCGGTCGGTCTACGCCACCCGCGTCGAGGTCGGTCGGGTCCTGGCCCGCGAGGCACCCACCGACGCCGACCTGGTGATCCCGGTGCCGGAGTCGGGGACCCCCGCAGCCATCGGCTACGCCGAGGAGTCGGGCATCCCCTACTCGATGGGTCTGGTGAAGAACGCCTACGTCGGGCGCACCTTCATCCAGCCGTCGCAGACGATCCGGCAGCTCGGCATCCGGCTCAAGCTCAATCCGCTGCGCGAGGTCATCAAGGGCAAGCGGCTGGTCGTCGTCGACGACTCGATCGTGCGCGGCAACACCCAGCGCGCGCTGGTCCGGATGCTCCGCGAAGCGGGTGCGGCCGAGGTGCACGTCCGGATCTCATCGCCGCCGGTGACCGACCCGTGCTTCTACGGCATCGACTTCGCGTCCAAGGCCGAGCTCGTCGCCGCGGGTCTGACCGTCGACGAGATCCGCGCGTCGATCGGCGCCGACTCCTTGGCCTTCGTCTCGCTCGAGGGGTTGACCCTGGCCTCGACCCGGACCGCCGACCAGCTCTGCCGGGCCTGCTTCACCGGGGACTACCCCATCCCGCTGCCGCACCCCGACCTGATCGGCAAGCACGCCCTCGAGGGGATCACCCGCGCCGTCGCAGCAGATCGGGCGCACAGTCCTGATCACGAGCACACCGCCGAAGGAACGACCATCACCCACAACGGGATGTCCCCAGCCGATCCGCTCGACGCGCTGCTGCCCGGTGTCGGCGCCGAAGACGCGGTCCGCCGACCATGACCGCCTCCTACGCCGGCGCCGGCGTCGACATCGAGGCCGGTGACCGGGCGGTCGAGCTCATGAAGTCCAAGGTGGCGCGGGCCACCCGCCCCGAGGTCATCGGCGGGCTGGGGGGCTTTGCCGGCCTGTTCGAGCTCGACCTCAACAAGAACCCCCCCCCGCGGCTCGCGAGCAGCACCGACGGCGTCGGGACCAAGCTGGCGATCGCGCAGGCCATGGACAAGCACGACACGGTCGGCATCGACCTGGTGGGCATGGTTGTCGACGACCTGGTCGTCTGCGGCGCCGAGCCGCTGTTCATGCAGGACTACAT
>JBKKBU010000249.1:0-7948 GCA_046713755.1 Mycobacteriales bacterium | reverse complement strand
GCACTCGACACGACGCGACGGGTCGCACTACCGCTGCTCGAGCTGCTCGACGGCCAGGGCCGGACCCGCCGACTGCCCGACGGCACCCGGCGGCTGGGCGACCCCGGCTGAGCGGTGCGCTGGGCAGACCTGTCGAAGCGCGCCACACTCCTGGTCATGGTCGTGCGTGAGGAGCTGCTGACGCAGGAGCGCTACCGGCTGCGCTACGGCCCCGACGTCCGGCCCGCGACGCTCGCGGTCGAGCGCGAGGTACTCGGCTGCGACTACGGCGGCAACGGCTACACGACCGTTGCCCAGGCCGACCAGCTTGGTGTTGCGCTGGCTCTGGCCCCCGGTCGTCGGCTGCTCGACCTCGGGGCGGGCTGTGGATGGCCGGGCCTCTACCTCACCCGCACGACCGGGTGCAGCACCGTGCTCACCGACCTTTCGCAGCCCGCCATGCGGCGGGCCCGTCGGCGGGCGCTGGAGGAATCGACACAGGCGCGCGCCGCGGTCGTGGTGGCCAGTGCGAGGCACCTGCCTTTCCGGCCTGAGTGCTTCGACGCGATCGTGCATACCGACGTGCTGTGTTGACTGACAGCCAAGCTCTCCGTGCTGAGAGCCTGTCGGCAGATCCTGCGCCCCGGCGGCCGGATGGCGCTCTTCACGATCACGCTTGCACCCGGCCTGGGGGCTGGCGAGCACCGCCGTGCCGTCCGGGCCGGACCACCCGCCGTGTCCAGTCGGCAGGGGACCGGCGATCTGCTGGTGCGGGCCGGCTTCGACCACCTCTCGGAGACCGACGTGAGCGGGCCGTACCTCCACACGGCCCGCGCCTGGATCGCCGCCGAAGACCGCTATCGCGACGGGCTGGGGTGCGACGGCGCGACGTTCGAGCAGAACCAGCGCATCAACAGGGCTACGGTCGCGGCCATCGAGGCTGGCTGGCTGCGGCGGCACCTGATCACGGCACGTCGCCCGATCTGACCCTTGCGGCGAGCGTCCGGGTGCGGCAAGGTGGCGACGAGTCCAGGAGGGCACGATGACGGACCAGACCCCGGTCGCTGACGAGGCCGTCGATGCGGTTGAGCTGCGCGAGCAGGTCAAGGAGAAGTACCGCGAGGTCGCCCTGGACCCGCACGGGGAGCACCACTTCCACACCGGGCGGCCCCTCGCCGACCGGCTCGGCTACCCGCGCGACGTGGTGGACGCCCTGCCTGACCGCGCGGTCGAGTCCTTCGCCGGAGTGGGCAACCCGTTCTCCTTGCGGCGGCTGGAGGAGGGCGCGAAGGTCGTCGACATCGGCTCGGGCGCGGGCTTCGACTCCTTCGGCGCGGCGGGCCAGGTCGGTGAGTCCGGGCGGGTCGGCGGCATCGACATGACGCAGGAGAGGCTCGACAAGTCACGCGAGACCGCTACGCAGCTCGCGCTGGCCAACGTCGAGTTGCGCGATGGTCTCGCCGAGGTGCTGCCTGTCGAGAGCGGCTGGGCCGACGCGGTCATCTCCAACGGGGTCATCAACCTGTGCGCCGACAAGCGGGCGGCCTTCACCGAGATCCGGCGGGTCCTGCGCCCGGGCGGTGTCCTGCAGTTCGCGGACATCGCCAACGGTCGCCCCGTCCCGGTCGAGGCGATGCGTCAGATCGACCTCTGGACCGGTTGAATTGCCGGTGGCCTGCCGTGTGCGGGCTGGCAGGCAATGCTCGAGGACTGCGGTTTCGCTGAGGTCCTCATCGGCCCGGCGGTCGACACGTTCGGTGGCGCCAGGGGTGAGGAGAAGGCCCGCTCCTTCGAGGTCTTCGGCTATGCCTTCCTGGCGCATCGACTCTGAGCACCACCTAATTGGTCATGCATGCACCCCACATCTGAGGAGATCGTCAGCATGAGCAACAAGGCAGTCATCAGTCTTATTACGGGCCTCGAGGACTCCGAGAAGGTGACAGTCGCCCTGCTGGTCGCCGTAGGAGCTGCCGAGAAGGGTCGCCCCACGTTGATGTTCCTCACCAAGGAGGCCGTCCGGCTGGCGATCCCCGGTTTCGCCATGGGCGTGGCCTGTGACGGCTGTCCGCCGATCGCCGACCTCATGGCGCGATTCGAGAAGGCCGGTGGGCAGTTCATGGTGTGTCCGATCTGCTTCGACGCCCGCAAGCTCGACAAGGGCAACCTCGTCGCCAATGCCGAGATCGCAGGCACCATCCCGATGTGGGACTGGATCGGCGACGAGGGCGCAACGACCTTCAGCTTCTGACCGTTGCGCTGGGAGCAGGGTGGCTCCGCTCGTCCCACGACGGCTGCGAGACTGGTCGGGCTCGATACGACGACCACGAGGGGAGCAGCAGTGGACTACGACGTGGTCGTTGTCGGCTCGGGCTTCGGTGGCAGCGTTGCGGCGCTGCGGCTGACCGAGAAGGGCTACCGCGTCGGCGTCCTCGAAGCCGGAAGACGCTTCACCCCCGAGACCCTGCCGAAGACGTCCTGGGATCTCAAAAACTTCCTGTGGGCGCCGGGTCTGGGCTTCAAGGGCATCCAGAAGATCACCTGGCTCAAGGACGTCGTCGTGCTGTCCGGGGCGGGCGTCGGTGGGGGCAGCCTGGTCTACGCCAACACCCTCTACCAACCACCGGAGTCGTTCTTCCAGGACCCGCAGTGGGCCCACATCACTGACTGGGCATCCGAGCTCGAGCCGCACTACGACCAGGCCAAGCGGATGCTGGGCGTCGTCGAGCAGCCGGCCACGACCGCGGCTGACCGGGTGGTCCAGGAAGTGGCCGAGGACATGGGGGTAGGGCACACCTACCGGCGTACACCGGTGGGGGTCTACTTCGGCACGGCAGGGGTGGAGGTCGAGGACCCCTACTTCGGGGGCGCCGGGCCCCGCCGCACCGGCTGCACCCACTGCGGCGACTGCATGATCGGCTGCCGGATCGGTGCGAAGAACCGACTGGACCTCAACTACCTCTACCTGGCGGAGCAGGGCGGCGCGGTCATCCACCCGGAGACGATGGTGACCGCTGTGACCCCGCTGTCGACCGGTGGCTACCTGGTCGCGAGCCGGCCGACCGGCAAACGCGGGCCGGTGACGACCTTCACCACCGACGACGTCGTCTTCGCGGCCGGCAGCCTCGGCACGCAGCGGCTGCTGCTCACCATGCGCGACACCGGTGTCCTGCCGCGGATCAGCGCGCGGCTCGGGACGATGACCCGCACCAACTCCGAAGCGCTGCTCGGTGCGATGGCGCGCAAGAGCGCCGGGACGGACTTCACGAAGGGGGTGGCGATCACCAGCAGCTTCCACCCGGACGAGCACACCCACATCGAGCCGGTCCGCTACGGCAAGGGCAGCAACGCGATGGGACTGCTGTCGACGATGCTCGTCGATGGTGGGGGCAAGGTGCCGCGGCCGCTGAAGTTCCTTGCGCAGGCCGTTCGCCATCCGCTGCTGTTCGCGCAGAGCCTGTCGGTCAGCCACTGGAGCGAGCGCACGATCATCGCCCTGGTCATGCAGAACCTGGACAACTCCCTGACCGTGACGCGAACTCGGCGCGGCCGACTCACGACTGGTCCCGGCCACGGGGAGCCCAACCCGACCTGGATCCCGGTGGGTCACGAGGCGGTTCGCCGGATCGCGGACAAGATCGGCGGCTATCCGGGCGGGACGGTCGGCGACATCGCCAACGTGCCCATGACCGCCCATGTGATCGGCGGCGCAGTCATCGGCGCCAACCCCGACGAGGGCGTCATCGACGGCTACCACCGCGTGTTCGGGCATCCGGGACTGCACGTCGTCGACGGGGCGGCCCTGTCCGCCAACCTCGGTGTCAATCCCTCGCTGTCCATCACCGCTCAGGCGGAGCGGGCCTTCAGCGTGTGGCCCAACCGTGGCGAGCCGGACTCGCGCCCGGCACTCGGTGCGGCGTACGTCCGCGTCGCGTCGGTCCCGCCGCTACGACCAGCGGTGCCGGCCAGTGCGCCCGCTGCGCTGCGGCTGACGATCACGCCGGTCTGACGGGTTCCTGACACCCGACCGATATGTCGGGTGTGCGACAGACGGCGTCGCCGGGCGCCTGCAGTCTGTGCTCATCCGCTGGCCGCCGGCCAGGACGAGCACCAGGAGAAACGATGACCACCAACGACGAGCTCCTCTCGGTCGTCCCCTCGCAGGACGGTCCGGAGCACATCGACCTCGACAGCCTCGACGACGTCGAGGGTCACGGCCTGAAGGAGATCGTCGTCGGGCTGTCGGCCGCGGCCGGCATGACCGGCGGCGCCGCCAGCGCCGCGAGCGTCTCGTTCGGAAGCGGACCGGAGCCCCTCAAGACGCCCGGCGCCATCGTCAACACCGTCGACGCCCTCCGTGACGACGCGACGAAGCTGACCAACCCGACCACGATGGCGGCCCAGCAGACTGCCGGCGGCGCCGCTGCTACGGCGACCACGATGGCCGGCACGGCGATCACTGCGGCCGGTGACACCGTGACGACGGTGGACGGCATGGCCGCGGGTGTCATCAACCAGGTCGGCGACGCTGCCCGCCCCATCATCGCCGACCCGACCGGCACGGCGCTCCGCGCCACCAGCCCCACGACGACCAGGGCCAACCAGGCGGCGGACAAGGCGCTGCTCGGAGTGTCCAAGACCACCACCGCGGCGATGGCCGCCGCCAACGCGGTCGTCCATGACGCCTCGACCGCCGCTCGCTACGCCATTTCGGTGATCGACACGACGGTCGCTGAGACCTCGGGCACGGCGACGACGATCGTGCTCGGGCTGAAGGCGTCCGACGCCGATGCCGGTGCCAAGGCGCAGTCGAAGGACGCCTGGGTCGTCGCCAAGGTCGGCAACGAGGTCGTGGGCAGCGCCCAGATGGACAACGGTGCGTGGACGGTCACCATCGACAGTCGCCACCTGAGCAGCCCGATCACCTTCAGCGTCGGTGGGCACCACGACATCGCACCGCTCACGGTGCACCTCTCGCGGTAGCCCCGACCTCGCTGTCCGGCCCCGTCCCCGCGTCCCGGGGGCGGGGCCGTCAGCCGTTCGGGACCAGCGTCATCCGCATCCCGTGCGCGGGCCGGAGCGTGACAGCTGCCCGCACGCCGACGCGCTGCTCGGGCAGCCGGAGCGGCGCCCAGTCGCGGGCCAGCACCGCGAGCAGCAGCACCGCCTCGGTCCACGCGAAGGACTCACCGATGCACTGTCGCGTGCCGGCGCCGAACGGGATCCACGCGCCCCTCGGCTGACCCGGTGCGTCCTCGTCGAAGCGGCCATCGGTGAGCCAGCGCTCAGGACGGAAGGCGAGCGGGTCGACCCAGCTCTGCGGATCACGGTGGAGCACCCAGATGGGAATCAGGCAGGTGCGCCCGCGGGGGACCGCAAGCCCGTCGAGCTCGACGTCCTCCAGGGCCTCGCGTTCCAGCATCCAGGCCGGCGGGAACAGCCGCATGGCCTCAGCCACCACGGCGTAGAGGTAGGGCAACGACGGGAGATCGGCGTACGACGGCAAGCCCTCACCCACCACCTCGCGTACCTGCTCCCTGAGTCGGGTGGCTACCGCAGGCGCGTCCGAGAGCAGGTGCCAGGTCCAGGTCAGTGCGTTGGCCGTCGTCTCGTGACCGGCGAGGAGCAACGTCATGACCTCGTCGCGGAGCTGCTCGTCGTCGAGGGTGCCCGCGACCTGCTGGGCTTCCAGCAGCGCCGTGACCACGTCGTCGCCGCCACCGCGCCGCCGGGCCTCGCCGATGACGCCGCGAACGAGGCCGTCCAGGGTGGCGATCGCCGACCTCGTCCTCCGGGCGGCCGGTAACGGCGTCTCCAACAGCGCCATCGCGCCGGGCAGCAGCGCCACCTCCCAGCTGCGCAGCACCGTCGCGAGCGCCGGGGCGACGGTCGCCGCCGTGTCGGACCCGGCGGTCGTACCCAGCAGTGTGCGGCCCACCGCCGCCAGCGTCAGCCCCTGCATCTCGGCGGTCATCTCCACCACGCTGCCGGCTCGCCACCGCGCGGAGTGGGCCATGGCGGCCGTGACGAAGTCGTCGGCGTAGCCCGCCAACCGGCTGTGGTGGAACGCCGGCTGGACGAGCGGCCGCTGTCGGCGGTGCAGCTCACGGTCCGCGGTGAGCAGGCCCTTGCCGAGCAGGTAGCTCGTCCGCGCGAGTGCCTCGCCCTTGGCGAACGCGCGGGCCTGCACGACGAGTGCCTGCCGGGCCAGGTCGGGATGAAACAGCACGGTGGCCGACCGCGGACCTGCGGCGAGGTGCACCGCACGGGGGCTTCGCGCGCGGAACTCCTGGAACATCGACGTGGTCAGCGACCGGTCGATGACCTTGCGGAGCCGACGGGGCGTCATCACGCCGGTGGGGACCATGGACGCAGTGTCGCGCTGATGGCGAGAGCCGCCCCCGTGGGGGCGGCTCTCGACTGGCGGAGGATAAGAGATTCGCACTCGTGAGGGGTTGCCCCCAACACCCATTCCAAGCGTGCGCCATAGGCCAACTAGGCGAATCCTCCGTCGCCGATCCTAGCGAAGCGGCGGGCGGGCTGGGCGGGTGCTCACGGGGCGTGCACAGCCCCGCCGTACGCCTGGCCTGGTCCGAGTAGAGTCGCCGGCAGACCCCTCGCGCGGCGCACACCTCGCTGAACTCCCCCAGGGCCGGAAGGCAGCAAGGGCAGGCGGGCTCTGTGTGGGTGTGCGAGGGGTCCTTCTACGTCCCGGAGGTCCGCCCGTGAGCCTCGCGCTCTACCGCAAGTACCGCCCCGGCAGCTTCGGCGAGGTGCTCGGGCAGGACCACGTCACCGGACCCCTCAAGCAGGCGCTGCGCAACGGGCGCATCCACCACGCCTACCTGTTCAGCGGACCGCGCGGCTGCGGCAAGACCTCATCAGCCCGCATCCTGGCGCGGTCGCTCAACTGCGAGCAGGGTCCGACGCCGGACCCCTGCGGCACCTGTGACTCGTGCATCGCGCTGGCACCCAATGGGGCAGGGTCGCTTGACGTGGTCGAGATCGATGCGGCCTCGCACGGCGGTGTCGACGACGCGCGCGACCTGCGGGAGCGGGCTTTTTACTCCCCGGTGTCGTCGCGGTTCAAGGTCTACATCATCGACGAGGCCCACATGGTCTCCCGCGAGGGGTTCAACGCGCTGCTCAAGCTCGTCGAGGAGCCGCCGGACTACCTGCGCTTCGTCTTCGCGACGACCGAGCCGGAGAAGGTCCTCCAGACGATCCGCTCGCGCACCCATCACTACCCGTTCCGGCTGATGCCGCGGGGGGACCTGACCAAGCTGCTCACCGACGTCGTCGCGTCCGAGGGCATCGCCGTCGACCCGACCGTGATTCCGCTGGTCGTCCGGGCCGCAGCGGGCTCCGCCCGTGACGGGCTGTCGATCCTTGACCAGGTCCTGGCGACTGCTGGGTCCGATGGCGTGACCCGCGAGGCCGCAGCCGGGCTGCTGGGCGTCACCCCCGACACGCTGCTCGACGACGTCGTGGATGCGTTCGCAGCGGTCGACGGCGCGGCCGTCTTCGCGACCGTCGACCGCGTCATGGAGGGGGGTCACGACCCGCGCCGGTTCGCGCAGGACGTCCTCGAACGGCTCCGCGACCTCATCGTGCTGGATGCCGTCCCGGACGCCGGTGAGAAGGGCCTGCTCGACTGCCCACCGGACCAGTTGCAGCGGATGTCACGCCAGGTCGCCGCGCTCGGGTCCGCAGGTCTGTCGCGCGCTGCGGACCTGCTGCACGAGGGCCTCACCGAGATGCGCGGTACGACGGCCCCGCGACTGCTGCTCGAGCTGGTCTGCGCCCGGGTGCTGCTGCCGGCGGCGTCCGACGGCGATGCCTCGGTGCTGACCCGGCTCGAACGGGTCGAGCGCCGCCTCGAGCTCGCCGGCGCGGCCACCCCCGCCGCCGCCCCCTCCGCAACCGCTCCCGCTGCCGCTGCCCCCCCAGCAACGTCCGCTCGACCGGGAGC
>JBKKBU010000248.1:0-8422 GCA_046713755.1 Mycobacteriales bacterium | reverse complement strand
CGAGGCGCTCCACGCGGCGAGCGACTGCCCCCGGCCAGGCATCGCCGCGCAGGACGTGCGGCGCCCCGCCCACCGGGCGCGGCGCCGGCACCACCCGGGGCGGCGCCGTGACCGGGAAGGGCGGTGCTGCGGGAGGCAGCAGCGTCATTCCTGGGCGAGCTCGGCGAAGGCGGCATCCGCGGCGGCCAGGGCGGTGGTGATCTCGGCGACCGCAGCCGTGACATCGACCTGGTGCCCGCCCCGCACGGCGTCCTCGACGTCGCCGCACAACCCGGCGAGCCGCCGCGCGCCGAGCGTGCCAGCTGAGCTGCGGAGCGTGTGGGCGATGCGGGCCAGGCCGGTCGGGTCACCTGCGGCAGCGACGCGGGCGAGCTCCTCGCGACGGCCGCCGGCTTCGCCCTGCCAGGTCCCGAGCAGGCTGGTCCGCAACGCCGGTCCCCGGTCACCGACACGCGCCATCAGGGCGTCGAGGACCGAGCGGTCGACGGCGGAAGCAGCTGCCACAGCCCGAGCCTGCCAGACCCCGGCACCCCTAGGCTCCGGGACATGACCGATGCCGTGCAGCCCCCACTGCCCGAACCCGGCGAGCGCGTGCAGCTGGGCGACGACGAGGCGGTGCTCGCGGCTGCCGAACGGGTCGTCGAGGCCGTGGTCGAGGACGCGACGCAGCCGGTCGACATGGATCCGCTCGACGTCGCCAAGCGGCTGCTGCTCGTGCACGCCCATCCCGACGACGAGACGATCGGGACTGGCGCGGTCATGGCGAAGTACGCCGCCGAGGGCGCGCTCGTCACCCTTGTCACCTGCACGCTGGGGGAGGAGGGCGAGGTCCTCGTGCCGGGGTTGTCCCACCTCGCGAGCGATCGCGACGATGCGCTCGGCCAGCACCGCATCGAAGAGCTCGCGGTGGCCTGTGAGGCGCTCGGCGTCCGTGATCACCGCTACCTCGGTGGCGCCGGCCGTTGGCGGGACAGCGGGATGATGGGCACCCCGCCCAACGAGCGCCCGGACTGCTTCTGGCGGGCTGACTTCACCGAGGCCACCCGGGACCTGGTGGCTGTCCTGCGGGAGGTGCGGCCGCAGGTCGTCGTCACCTACGACGACAACGGCGGCTACGGCCACCCCGATCACATCCAGGCCCACCGCGTCACGGTCGCGGCTGTTGACGCCGCCGCCGATCCGGCGTACGCCGCTGATCTGGGGGAGGCCTGGACGGTGGTGAAGCTCTATTGGACGGCCTTTCCCAAGAGCGTGCTGCAGGCCGGCATCGACCACCTCAAGGCCAGCGGGGAGACCAACTTCTTCGGCGTCGACAGCGCTGACGACCTGCCGTTCGGGAATCCCGATGAGGACGTGACCACAGCGATCGACGCCAGTGACCACCTCAGCGCGAAGGTCGCGGCGATGCGGGCCCACGCGACGCAGATCGAGGTGGACGGCCCGTTCTTCGCGCTGTCCAACGGCATCGGGCAGAAGGCCTTCGGTGTGGAGCACTTCATCCTGGCGCGCGGGCCGCGTGGCCCGGGATCGGGCGAGCACGGTCGAGAGGACGACCTGTTCGCCGCTGTCTGACGAGCCAACCAACTTTTATCGGCGGCGACCCGTCAGGTCTTGATGTGTCGAACGGGTGAACAACGCTGCCCCGACTGGTGACGACGTGTGACGAGGCGCAGGATCGGGCAACGCCACCTGACCCGGCTAGCCCATCTGGAGCGCTCGTGCCTGACCCCGCCGATGCCACTCACCGCCTCACCGACCTGGCCGAGGCCGGCGGGACGGCGGTGCTGGCTGCCTCGTCCGCCGACGTGGGCTACAGCCGGGAGCGGCAGCGCCGCAGTCGGTGGGTCAAGCTCACGGTTGTCGTCTGGGTCATCGTCTCGACGCTGTTGCTACGCACGGCGTTCGTCGGCGAGGGCGATTTCCTGCCGCTTCCCTCGGTCGACCCGTTCCTGCTGACCATCATCATCTTCTTCGTCCTCATGATCGCGCTCGCGGGCGGGCAGCAGGTCCTGTCGGGCCGGTCGCCGCACCTGGTCTACCGGCCGGAGCAGATCACCACCCGGATGTCCGACGTCGTCGGCATCGACCCCGTCAAGGACGACGTCATCCGCTCGTTGAACCTGTTCCTCGCCCACAAGACCTTCAAGTCAGAGATGGGCGGAACGGCGCGGCGCGGCTTGCTGTTCGAGGGCGCACCCGGCACCGGCAAGACCCACTTGGCCCGCGCGATGGCCGCCGAGGCAGGGGTGCCGTTCCTGTTCGTGAGCGCCACCAGCTTCCAGTCCATGTGGTACGGCGCCAGCGCCAAGAAGATCCGCAGTTACTTCAAGGCGCTGCGCAAAGCCGCCCGCAAGGAGGGCGGCGCGATCGGCTTCATCGAGGAGATCGACGCGATCGCCATGTCGCGCGGCGGGGTGTCCGCGATGTCCGCCACTGCTCAGGTGGCCGGTTGTCACGGCACGTCCTGCCTGCCGCTGGAGTACGCCGCCGCGGCCCCGATCCCGACCGTGCTGTCCGGCGCGGGGAGCATCACCCACCCCTTCATGAGCGAGGGCACCGGCGGCGTCGTCAACGAGCTGCTCGTCCAGATGCAGTCCTTCGACGCCGTGACCGGCTGGCAGCGGGTCCGCGGCTGGTTCGTCGACCGGATCAACCTGTTCCTGGCGCCGCATCGGCAGCTGCAGCGACCGCAGCCCATCCCCACCAACGTGCTGCTCATCGCCGCGACCAACCGGGCGGCCAGCTTGGACCCGGCGCTGCTGCGCCCCGGTCGCTTCGACCGCAAGATCTCCTTCGACCTGCCGGCCAAGCTCGGGCGGCGGGCCCTGATCGACCACTTCCTGGCCACCAAGGCGCATGCCGCGGAGCTCGCCACCGATGACTGCCGCGACGTCCTCGCCGGCGTCACCCAGGGCTACTCACCGGTGATGATCGAGCACCTGCTCGACGAGGCACTGGTCAGTGCCGTCCGGCGTGGCGACAACGAGATGACCTGGGCCGACGTCGAAGGAGCCCGGCTCTCGGAGACGGTCGGCCTCGGTCAGCCGGTCGGCTACACCGACTACGAGCGCCGCCTCATCGCCACCCACGAGTCCGGGCACGCCACGCTCGCCTGGCTGACGGCGCCGCAGCGACGGCTGGAGGTCCTCACCATCATCAAGCGCAAGGGAGCGCTGGGCATGCTCGCCCACGGTGACCGCGAGGATGTCTACACCCGCTCCAGGTCGGAGCTGCGGGCCCTGGTGATGATCGCTTTCGGCGGGCAGTGCGCCGAAGAGCTCTTCTTCGGCGACGTCTCGACCGGACCCGGTGGGGATCTGCTCTACGCCACCAACGTCGCTGCCGAGATGGTGGGTGCGCACGGCATGGACGGCAGCCTGATCTCCTACCTGGCCGTGCAGAACAGCTCGTTCTCCGACACCAACATCGTCGGGCGCGTCCTGGCAGATGCCCACGGTCGCGAAGCTGTCGAACGGCTGCTGCAGGAGCTCAAAGCGCAGGCGCGCGCGCTGCTCGACGACAACGCCCACCTCGTCGAGGCCCTCCGCGACGCGCTGCTCGAGCGCGAGGAGCTCGTCGGGTCCCAGATCACCGACGTGCTCGAGGCCGCCGCAGTGCGCGAGCCGCGCGTCATCGACCTGCGACCCCCCGTCGCCACGGGCACCAGCGTCGCCGCGCGGGCCCGCCGGCCCGCCCGTCCGCGCCAGACCTGACATCCCACGGGCCGGCTCTGGCAGGCTCATCGGTGTGACCCTTCCGACCTGGGCGGACGCACCGGCAGGCAGGGCAGCACCTGGTCGCGCGGGCACCGTCGCGGCGTACGTGCTCGTGCTCGTGCTGGTGGTGCAGAACGCCGTCTGGGGTGCCTTCTTGCTGCCGCTGAGGGTGAGCGGCGTGCTGGTACCGGTCTCGTTGCTGCTGGCGGGGGTCGGTACGGCCGCGCTCGGGGTCATCGGCGCCCGTGTGCTGGGCTCCCGGCTCGGCTCGGTCGCCCCCGGCGTGCTGTGGGTCGCCCTGGCGCTGCTCGCCGGCAGCAAGCGCACCGAAGGCGACCTGATCATCGCCGGCGGCGAGGGGACCGGGCTGGCCACGCTGGGGCTGCTGTACCTGGTCGCGGGCGCGATCGGGGCGACCACCGGTTACGGACTGAGTCCGATCACCCGCCGGCCTGGGGGCGCCGGCGTGACGGCACCCGGCGACCGGGCGGCCAGCACTTCACCTGAGCGCCCTCGCCGCCGATGACGAGCACATGGACCGCCCTTCCCCTCCGGTCGACGCCGGGCTTCCTGACCTGACTCGACCTCCGCAGTCCGACGAGGTCGTGCTCGTTGGGCTGGGTGGCTGCCGCTACGCCGTGCCCATGAGCGCCGTCGCCGAGGTCGGCCGCCCGCCGACCCTGACCCGGGTTCCCGGCCTGCCCAGCTGGGTAGCCGGCGTCGCCAACTGGCGTGGGCGCGTCCTGGCTGTGCTCGACCTGCGCCCGCTGCTCGGCGCCGAGTCCGGCGGCTTCGACCGGCGGGCCCGCCTCATGGTGCTGGCGCGCGGGCCGGTGACAGTGGGGCTGCTCACCGAGGGCGTCGAGGGCACGCTCTGGATCGACCCAGAGGCGCTGGAACCCGCGCTGGCCCACCTGTCGGAATCGGCCGGGTCGCTGCTCGCTGGTCAGATCACCGACGACATCGGCCCCTGTGGGGTCCTTGACCTGGACGCGATCTTCGGTCTCGCAGACACGCTCCCCAGGGCGCGCAGAGCGGGCTGAGGACGACGCCGGCCTTCAGGGACGGCAGTAACCCGCCGACGCATCAACCAGCACCATGCAGACCGTGCTGGACCAGTAGGAGGAAGACCCGTGGACTTCTCGATCCGGCTCGCCCGAGCGGCCGCCATCATGACGTGGCTGCACATGGCGGTCACGCTCGTGGCGGTGCTCGTCTCGTCCCAGTACGGGGCGCCGGGCGGCATCGTCATCCACGACACGGCCATCTACCTCTGGCTGGTGTTCGGGGTGGCAGTGACGGTGTTCCTCACCCTGATGCCGTCGCTGGCCATGAAGTCGCACTTCGTGCTCAAGAACATCACCGCCTTCCGGGTCCTGCTGCTCGTCGCCGACACGATCTGGGCCACGGCCACCGTCGCGCTCACCGGCGGCATCGACGGGCCCTTCTGGGTCGTCTACCTGGGCGTCGTCCTGTTCGCAGCGGTCTCCATGCCGGGTTGGCAGGCAGCGATGTTCGGCCTGGCCGCCGCCGGCGGTCTGGTCGGCGCCTCGGCGCTGGCCCACACCCTCGACAAGGAGTCGCTGGGTGCGCTGATCCTGGTCGGCCTGACCTTCCCGATCGTCGCCTGGTTCAACTCCTCGTTGTCCGCTGCCGTGTGGAGCCTGCGCTCGCAGGCCCGCGACGAGCGCAAGCAGCTCGAGGCCAAGGTCCAGGAGCTCTCCGCCACGCTGGAGCGCGCCGCCGGTGGCGACCTCGGGGTCACCATCGACACCAACGACCACAAGCAGCTCGCCTCGCTGGGTGTGGCCTTCAACAACACCTTGGGCAACCTCAAGACGCTCGTGACCCAGATCCGGTCCGGTGGCGAGCAGATCGGTGCCTCCGCCGGCGAGCTGCTCGCCACCGCGGAGGAGCACGCCGCTTCGGCGACGCAGCAGTCGTCGGCCGTCAGCGAGACCACCTCGACGATCGAGGAGCTCGCGGCCACGGCCGCCCAGATTGCTGAGACCTCCGAGGCCGTCGCCCGCTACGCCGCGGAGACGCTGCGCTACGCCGAGCAGGGCCGGGCCGCGGTGTCGGCCTCGGTCGAGTCGATGGACACCATCGCCGACCGTGTCGACAGCATCGCCTCACGGGCACTCTCGCTCGGCGAGAAGTCGCACGAGATCGGCCGGATCCTCGACGTCATCGACGACCTCGCCGACCAGACCAACCTGCTTGCCCTCAACGCCGCGATCGAAGCCGCGCGCGCCGGCGAGCACGGTCGCGGCTTCGCCGTCGTCGCCTCCGAGGTCCGCAAGCTCGCGGAGCGGTCGCAGGAGTCGGCCGGACAGATCCAGGCGATCGTCGGTGAGATCCAGGCCGAGACCAACTCCACGATCATCGCGTCGGAGGAAGGGGCCAAGGAGGTCAGGGCTGGTACGGCGCTCGCCCGCGGCGTCGTGGACGCCCTCGAGCGCATCTCCGGCATGGTCGACGAGACCACGACGGCCGCCAAGGAGATCTCGATCGCCACGCAGCAGCAGCGCTCGGCTTCCGACCAGGTCGTCGCCGCGATGACCCAGGTGTCGGACGTCTCCAGGCAGTACGCCGTCGGCTCGCGTCAGGCCGCTGCTGCCGCTGCTCAGCTCAACGTCCTCGCCGCCGAGCTCCGTTCCTCGATCGCACAGTTCAAGACCGACTGACCCACCCCACGACCCCGACGCCCGCTGCGCCCCCGAGGCCGGCGGGCGTCGTCGTGCCCGAGGGACCTCGTGCGTCATAGCGACTGCTCCCACGCCCACGCTCGCGGGTGATGACGCAGTGGGTAGGGGGTGGGGCTACAGGCGGAGGCCGATCGCGCCGAACTCCACAGCATGCCGGCATGGGGTGATGATCCCGAGCTGCTCGCGACCTTCCGCGCGGAGGTCGAGGAGCGGCTCGCCTCCTTGCAGTCCGGCCTGCTCGCGCTCGAGGGGGCCGGCAACCCCCGGCAGGCCGTTGCCGGCCTGTTCCGCGACGCCCACACCGTCAAGGGCTCGGCCCGCATGCTCGGGCTCGATGGGGTCCTGCACGTCGCCCACAGCATGGAAGACCTGCTCGGACTGGTGCGCGATGGTCGGCTGAAGGTCCGCCGTGATCTGGTCGACCTGCTGCTCGCTGCCTGCGACGGCATCGACCGGGCACTGCCTGGAGACGACTCGCTCGACGACGCGCTGCTGCAACCGCTCATCGACGCCCTGCGCGCGGCCGTGGAGGGCCAGGACCCGGTCGTCGTCCCCAAACTCGGGCCGGCACCGCCGGTCGTCCAGCCAGCCGCACCGCTGCCGGGGGCCGATGTCCCGCTGGTCCCGGCGCAGCCGCAGCCCGAAGCGGCGGCGCCGCCGAACGCGGCCCGCGCCGGCTCGGACTCCGTGCGGGTCGGCGCTTCCAAGGTCTACGACCTGCTCGATGCCGTCGGTGAGGCCGACCTCGGCGCCCGGCGGGTCGAGCAGACCACCGGACAGCTCCTGCAGCTCGCTGCCGAGCAGGCCCGGTGGATCGCCACGCTGCGCCAAGCCACCTCCCGCCATGCCGGGACGCTGCCGCCCGAGGTCGAGCTCGCCCTGCACCGCCTCACCGGCACCGGCGAGGAGGTGACCGCCACCGCTCGTGGTCTGCGCGAGCTGGTCGAGGGTCACCGCGGCGGCATGGCGCTCGTGCGCGATGGCGCGATGGGGCTCGCGATGGTGCCCGTCCGTCGGGTGCTCGCGGCGCTCCCGCGGATCGTTCGCGATGTTGCCGTCGCTACTGGCAAGGACGTCCGCCTGGAGACCCTCGGCGAGGACGTCGAGCTGGACAAGCAGGTCCTCGACGGGGTGGCCGACGCACTCAAGCACCTCGTCATCAACGCGGTCGACCACGGCTGCGAGAGCCCCGCCGTCCGGCTTGCCCTCGGCAAGCCCGAGCAGGCGGTCGTCACCGTGAGCGCGCGCTCGGTCGGCGGGACCGTCGTCATCGAGGTCTCCGACGACGGCGCCGGGGTGGACGAGCAGGCCGTGCGCGACAAGGCGATTGCCTTGGGGCTGATCGCGGCCGACTCGCCGCTGGCCGGCGCCCAGCTGCTCAACCTGCTGTTCGCCCCAGCCTTCTCGACGGCCACGACCGTCACCGAGACCAGTGGTCGCGGCGTGGGGCTCGATGTCGTACGAGATGCCGTCGAAGAGCTCGGCGGCCTGGTCGAGGTCCGCAGCGAGCCCGGGGCTGGAACGGCCTTCGTCCTCACCCTCCCGGTCACGCTGGGTGTGCTGCGCTGCCTGGTGGCCCGCGTCGGCGACGAGCGCTACGCGGTGCCCGTCCCCGGTGTGGTCGAGTCGCTGTCGCTGCGCGATGCCGAGGTGCACGTGCTCGCCGGTGCCACCGTCGTGGTCCGGCACGGCGTCTCGGTCCCGCTGCTCGACCTGGGCGCTGCCCTCGGCCTGCCGCGTGGACTGGAGGCGCCCCGCGCGGCCCTCGTGGTCCGGCACGCCAGCGGACCTGGCGGCCAGATCGCCTGGGCCGTGGACCGGCTCGACGGCGAGTCAGAGCTCGTGGTCAAGGATCTCGGCTCGTACCTCGGTCGGGTGCCCTTCATCGCCGGCGCCACCATCGACGGCGACGGCAGCGTGGTGTGCCTGCTCGACCTGCGTGACCATAGGCGTCGTTGTCGTGCCAGCGGGTGGTGATGGGCTGGAAGTGGGGGTAAT
>JBKKBU010000247.1:0-2890 GCA_046713755.1 Mycobacteriales bacterium | reverse complement strand
GATGGCGCTGGCCACTGCCGTTGTCGGGCTGCTCAGCGTGCTGTCGAGCCTGCCGAGCGAGGCGGCCCCCTCGGGCTCGACGGTCCGCTTCCGCGCCGGCAGCGCCACGACCGAGCCAGCCAAGGGCTGGTCCCTGTCGCCCTTCCGGACCACCTTCTCCGGCGCGGCCGAGCCGACCATCGGGGTGACCGCCGACGGGGTGGTCTTCTCCGACGTCACCACCAAGGTCGTCCGGTCCAAGGACCAGGGCAAGACCTGGCAGGACGTGACGCCGCCTGGTCACGTCACATCGCTGGACCCCTACCTCTACGTGGACAAGAAGACCTCCCGCGTCTACAAGTCGGACCTGGCGGGGACCTGCCAGCTGCTGTCGTACAGCGACAACCGCGGTGACTCGTGGACCTCCGTGCCGGCCGCCTGCAACATGTCGGACCACCAGAGCCTGTCGGCCGCTCCCCCGGTGAGCTCACCGACCGTCGGCTACCCCAACATTCTCTACAGCTGCTCGCAGACCCTGGGCTACAACGGCTACTCGATGGCGACCGGCTGCGACAAGTCGCTCGACGGCGGCATCTCCTGGGCGCCGACCGGATCGTTTCCCTACAACAACCCCAGCCCCTACGGCGTCGGACCCGGCTCGGGCGACAGCGGCATCGCCGGCGTCTGCGGCGGCAATGCCGGTCAGGCGCATGCCGGGCCCGACGGCGCCCTCTACATCGCCCGCGGCTGGTGCGGCCAGGCGTGGCTGGCCGTCTCGCGCGACGAGGGCTTGACCTGGACCCGCACCCAGGTCGCGAAGATCGGTATGAACACCTCGGTCTCCGGCGGCTTCGGGCTGGTCGCCCCTGGCAGCGGGCAGTCCGATCACGAGGCCTCCGTCGTGGTCGATGGCAAGGGCGGGGTCTACGTCGTGTGGATGGCCCTGGACCGCCGGCCCTAGCTCGCCGTCTCGCGCGACCACGGCAAGACCTTCGGCGCCCCACTGCGGATCTCGGCCCCGGCCGTGAAGGAGGCCTGGGGTCCGGCCCTCGACATCGACGCCACGGGCCGACTGGCGATCGCCTACATGGCCTCCGCCAACTCACCCGGTGCGCCGTGGACGGCCAACTACCGCGACACGACCTTCACCGGCTGGGTGTCGGTCATCGAGCGCCCGCTGGACAAGGCGCCCGTGGTCGTCGCCGGACCGGCCAGCCCGGCTGACACCCCGATGGTGCGGGGCGCCTGCGGACCCGGCCGCTGCAACGCCGCCGTCCTGGACTTCATCGACGTGACGATGGGTCCGACCGGCGACGCCTGGGCGTCGTTCGTCGAGACGACCGGCAAGCGCCTCGTGGTCGCCCGACTCAAGCGCTGAGCGCTACTTCTCGACCTCGGACACCGGGCCGTCGTACGCGCCCTTGAGCAGCTTCTCGAGAGTGCTCTTCGCACTGGTCTTGCTGGAGTAGCCCTGGCCGCCGTCGGTCGCAACGACCTGCCCGTTGCTCGCGTAGACGCGGAAGCCGAAGTTGCCGTCCTTGCGCTTGAAGAGCTCACCCTTGCCCGGCATGTGTCCGCCCTGGTGTCTTCCGGCCGACCCGACGTCGGCGATGCGCCCGACCCTAGGGCAGCAACGGGACTACAGCACCTGGTTGCCGTACATCTCTCCCAGTGGATCCGCGATCAGCTCGAGTCGGGCCCCATCGGGGTCGCGGAAGTAGACCGACACCTCGCTGTGGATGGTGTGCTCGACACCGGCCGCCGCGAGCTTGCCCACCAGGTGCTGCCAGCGCTCGGGCTCCACCGAGATGGCGACGTGGTGCAACCCGCCGAGCACCTCGGCGTACGGCCCCACGTCGAGGCCCGGGAAGTCGAAGAAGGCCAGCAGGTTCTGGTTGCCGATGTCGAAGAAGAAGTGCGACGAGCCCGGATAGTCGCGGTTGTCGATCAGCTCCGTCAACGGGAACTCGAGAATCCCCTGGTAGAAGCGGATCGTCCGCTCGACGTCGCCGCTGATGAGCGCCGTGTGGTGCAGTCCGCGAGCCGACGACGCGGGCCGCTCGGCGGCCGGTCGGAGATAACGGGCGATGAGCTGCTCGCGATCGGTCATGGGGACACCGTCGCATGCATCTCCCAGACGAGCACCTCTGCCGCCTCGGTCGCGGTCATGCGCTGACCGCCGGTTGCGGTGAGTCGCACGGCATCACCGGTCCCGAGTGCGCCCGGGCCTTCCAACGTCACCGCACCGCGGGCCACGAACACATGCAGGTACGGCGCCTCCGGCAGCGGCACCGACTGCCCCGGCTCCAGCCGTCCCACGTGCAGCGCGGCGTCGCGGTTGCGGATCCGGATGGCTGCCTCGCCGCTGTGCCGCGGCATCCCGGAGGCCACCGGCACCAGGCCACCTGCCAGCAGGTCGGCCGAGACCTCGAGCTGCTCGTAGCCGGGATCGGTCCCGCTCTCATCGGGGACCACCCACATCTGCACGAAGTGCACCGGCGCCTTGTGCTGCTCACCGGCGAGCCGCCAGGAGTCGTTCTTCTCCGAGTGCTGGATACCGCGGCCGGCGCTCATCCGTTGGGCGAGGCCGGGATAGATGACGCCGTGGTGACCGGTGGAGTCCTGGTGGACCAGCGATCCCTGCAACACCCACGTCACGATCTCCATGTCACGGTGCGGGTGCGTCTCGAAGCCGGCGCCCGGGCGCACGACGTCGTCGTTGTTGACGAGCAGCACGCCGTGGTGGGTGTTGGCCGCGTCGTAGTGGCGGCCGAACGAGAACGAGTGCCGGGAGTCGTGCCAGTCGATCCGAGTCGCGAAGCGGTCCGCGGCCCGGCGGACGTCGATCTTGGCGGTCTGCATGACGGTGACAACACCCCAGGTGCTGCCGCGCTTCCGATGCCCCGACTAC
>JBKKBU010000246.1:0-2968 GCA_046713755.1 Mycobacteriales bacterium | reverse complement strand
TGGTCGAACCGCCCTGCTGGACCTCGCCGCCGCCACGGACGTTGGTCAGCAGGGCCCGGGCGATGCCTCGAGGACTGATGCCGGGCTCGCTGTAGAAGCCGCGGTCCTCGGCGGCCAGCACCGCGAGCTGCACGTGCTCGGGGACCTCGGAGATCGTGACCGGGATGCGGTTCTCCGCGCCGACGCGGCCCAGCTCGGACCCGTCGGAGTACAGGATCCGGGTCGCCGTCGCGGTCGCGCTGGCACTGGGCGGCGGCACGTCGGTGAGCGCGTAGCCCACGCCGACGAGCGCCACGCCGCCCAGCACGGAGCCGGCGCCACCGAGCAGCACAGCCCGCTTCCAACGGAGTTCACGCAGTCGTCCCATGACGTCCATCGTCGCCGATGTCCCGTGTGGTCCGCGTCAAGCGCTGCGGCAGGGCAGCTCAGAACTGCAGCGACCAGGTGTCGACGTACCCGGTCTCACCCGTTCGACGGTCGAAGACGCGGAGCTTCCAGGTGCCGTTCGCGGTCTCGCTGGACGCGTTCACCGTGTAGGTGCCCAGGACGTCGTCCGCGCTGTCGTTGCTGTTCGTGTTCTTGAGGCGGTAGGGCGAGCCGTCCGGGGCGACCAGGTCGATCTGCAGGTCGCCCCGGTACGTGTGCCTGATCGTCACCGGCACCTGGAGCGCGGTCGGTGCGGCGCCGTCCCTGCCGGTGACGACGAGGGGGCTCTCGACGGTGGCCTTGTCCCGGATCGGCACGTCGGTGCCGTTCGTGAACAGCGCGGCCGGTGCGGGGGCGGGTGCCGGTGCCGGTGCCAGTGCGGCGATGGTCTTGGCAGCATCCGCCAGGCCGGCTCCGCAGCCCCCGCTGCAGGTCCCGGGGAGCGGGCGGGTGCCGGCCTTGAGCGCCGCCTCGACCTCCGCCGGGCTCTTGATGCCCTCGCCCAGCACCAGCGCCGCGAGACCGGCGACGTGCGGGGTCGCCATGGAGGTCCCCTGGTAGTGGGCGTAGGCCTCCGCGACCGGCACCGTGGTCCCGGTGTTCAGGGTGGACAGGACGCCGTTGGCCCGCACCGCGGTCTCGCCGCCGGGGGCCGTCAGGTCGACCACCGGACCGAAGTTGGAGTACTGCGCCCGGTTGCCCTCGCGGTCGCCTGCGGCGACGACGACCGTGCTGGAGCAGGACGAGGGCTGGTAGCCCGCGGCGTCGGCATTGCTGTTGCCCGCCGCCACGACCACGGTGGTGCCGCGCGCGACAGCGGCGTTGATGGCGTTCTGGTAGGTGGCGCCGCAGGTGCCGCTGCCGCCCAGGCTCATGTTGATGACCTTGGACGGGGTCGGGTTCGCGGGCACGCCGCTCACGGGCCCGCCGGACGCCCAGGTGATGGCGTCGGCGATGTCGGCGAGGGTCCCGCCGCACTTCGCCAGCACCCGTACCGGCTGGACCTTGGCGCCGAAGGCCACCCCGCTGATCCCGCTGGCGTTGTTCGTGGCCGCGGCGATCGTCCCGGCCACGTGGGTGCCGTGCCAGGAGCTGTTCCTCGCGGCCGACCCGGGGCTGCACTCCTCCGCGACCGTCCAGTCGCCCTGGTCGCTCGCATCGGCGTCGCGCCCGTTGCCGTCGCGGGCGTTCGTGGCGCTGCTGACGAAGTCGTAGCCGGCCACCACGTTGGGCGAGAGGTCGGTGTGCGTCGTGATGCCGGTGTCCAGGACCGCCACGCTGATGCCGGTGCCGTCGGCCGTGTCCCAGGCCGCGGGCAGGTTCATGCCGGCCACCGGCTCGGAGTAGTGCCATTGCAGGGCGTAGTCCGGGTCGTTCGGCGTGAGCGTCGGGGTCATCACCGCGTCCACCTCGGCGAAGTCCACGGCGCTGCGGGCCACGAACTTGGCGATGAGCCGGTCGGCCTTGTCCTTGCCCAACCGCTCGTCGACCTGGACGAGCACCCCGGCGGTCGACAGCCGCCGCGTCACGGTCAGCTTGCTGCCGAAGCCCTGCGCGACCTCGGCGACCTCGGCGTCGGCCGCGGCGTCGTCCCTGGCGGCGGCCGAGGCGGGGGCGAAGTGCACGACGAAGCGGTCGTACGCGCCGTCCTGAGCCACGGCGCCGGTGTTGGTCTTGTCCTTGGCCGCAGCGGCGGCGCCGGGCGCGGTGACCGCGAGGCCGCCGGTGAGGGCGAGCACGAGGACCGCCGAGCCGATGGTGGTGCGAGGGGTGCGCAGCATGGGTGACCGCTCAGGGAAGGTGACCGAGGTCACGAGCAAGACTCGAACGCCCAGACGGTACGTCCGGTGGACACGGCTGTCAGCCGTTCGCCGCCGCTCGCCCGCCGGCACTGCGGCAGCGCTCCCGTCGGGCCTGGTCGGCGCGGGTCTGCTCCGGGCGTCCCCGCGCCCGCGGACACCTGCCGTCCACCTGCTGGACCACCGTTGTTGCACCCGGGGTCGCGGGGACGTACTGTCCTGATGACACCGCGATGTATCGCACCGATACATCGCAACGGCAAGGACGAACCGGACGAGGGAGGACGAGTGCTCGAGCTCGCCGTCCTCGGACTGCTCAATGAGGCACCCCTGCACGGCTACGAGCTGCGTCAGCGGCTCAAGGCCACGCTGGGGACGTTCCGGGCCTTCTCCTACGGCTCGCTCTACCCCTCCCTGCGGCGCATGAAGGTCGCCGGGTGGATCACCGAGGACGAGGGCGACGCCGCGGTCGTCGCCGGGGCACCGGCCCTCACCGGTCGCCGCGGCAAGGTGGTCTACAAGCTGACCGCCGAGGGCAAGGAGCGGCTCGCCGACCTGCTGGCCGAGGCCGGTCCGTCGGCGTGGGAGGACGAGACCTTCGGCGTCCACTTCGCCTTCTTCGGCCAGACCGACCCCGAGGTGCGGGTCCGCATCCTCGAGGGCCGCCGGTCCCGCCTGGAGGAGCGGCGCGAAGGCGTCGCCACCTCGATCGACCGCACCCGCACCCGGCTCGACCGCTACAC
>JBKKBU010000245.1:0-4787 GCA_046713755.1 Mycobacteriales bacterium | reverse complement strand
GTGCAGGAGCCAGCCCCGAGCTGAGCCGTGCTGCTTCGGCGTACGGCGTACGAAAATCAGATGGCGGGTGGGCCCTCGGCGCCCTGCGCGAGTCCGACGAGCTCCCACTCCTGGATCACGTCAGGGTCGTGGCCGACCAGCTGGGTCACCCGCGACGGGTTGGCCCGGAAGGACTCGAGGAAGTCGGCGCGGGCCTGCTCGCTCGCCCAGATGTAGACGCCGGCGAAGAAGCCTCCGGGGGCGATCTGCCAGCGCTTCTCGTGCAGCCCGGCCATACCGGTGAAGCGCGCCGTCGACTCGTCTCGCACGTAGTCGCGCAGTGCCTGGTCGGTGCCCTCCCGAACACCGAACAGCGACCAGCGAATCGTCAGTCCGTACATCTACGCGCTCCTGTTCCGTCGCCGGGCCGCCTGGGTTTTTGGGGTCGCCGCCAGTGTCTCGAGCCAGTGGACCAGCAGCCGAACGCCGTAGCCCGTGCCGCCCTTGGTGATCTCGTCCTCGTCGGCATCAGACCGACCAGGACCGGCGATGTCGAGGTGCGCCCACGGCCGGCCGCCGGTGAACTCGCGCAGGAACAGCGCGGCCGTGATGGACCCACCCTGCAGCTTGGCCTTGGGATTGCCGATGTTGCGCAGGTCGGCGACCGGCGAGTCCAGCGCAGGCAGGTAGTCCTCGGTGAGCGGCATCCGCCACAGCCGCTCTCCGGACGCCGCCGACGCGGCCTCGAGCTGCGCTGCCAGGGCGTCGTCGGAGGCGAACATCCCGGCATGTCGGCGGCCGAGCGCGACGGGCATCGCGCCGGTCAGCGTGGCGATGTCGACCAGCACATCGGCCTTGAGCACCAGGTCGGCGTAGGCCAGGACATCGGCGAGGACCAATCGGCCCTCGGCGTCGGTGTTGAGGACCTCGACGGTCCGGCCGCCGTAGTGCGTGATGACGTCACCAGGTCGCTGCGCGGTGCCGCTCAGCATGTTCTCGGCGGCTGCCACCAAAGCCGTGACCCGCACCGGGAGCTGGAGATCCGCGACCGCTCGCAGCGTGCCCAGCACCGCCGCGCCACCACCCATGTCGGTCTTCATCGTGAGCATGCCGTCGCCGAGCTTGAGGGACAGGCCCCCGGTGTCGAACGTGATGCCCTTGCCGATGAGCACGATGTGGGGACCGGCGCCGCCGTCGTAGTGGGCCTCGATCACGCACGGCGGCCGGGTCGAGCCCTGGCCGACGGCGAGGACGCCGCCGAATCCCTCAGCCGCCAGCTCCGGCGCCTTCCGGACAGTGACGTCGAGACCCTTGAGCAGCCCCTTCGCCTGAGCTGCCAGCCACTCGGGCGTCTTGGACAGGGCGGGCTCGTTGACGAGGTCGCGCGCAGCCGCGGTCGCCCGCGCCGTCGTCGTCGCGCGATCGATGACGTCCTGTCGCGCCTTCGGGTCATCGAGGACCAGGGTGATGCGCTGCAGCGCCCGCGGCTCGGCCTTGGCCTTGCGGGTGAAGGAGTACGACGCGAGCAGCGCGCCCTCCGCCAGCGCCCGCAGGCCGCCGTCGGTCAGCCCCGACAGGCCGCGCAGGTCGAGCGTCAACGAGGTCGCGCCCTTGGCACGCCGGGCCGCCGCCGCTCCTGCCTTGCGCAACGCAGCCGGGCTGCTGTCACCGACCCCGAGCAGCAGGACCCGCTCCAACGAGCCGTCGCCGAGGACCGGCGCGACGACGATCTCACCGGCCTCGCCCTTCGCCGACTCCCGCGCCAGCAGGCCGGCAGCGTCGCCCACCGGGCTGACGCCGACCACCACGACGACGTCGTCGACGACGCGCGTCGGCACGGCCAGCACTGCCGCGTCGGGCGGGGTCGCGGCGAGGCGGAGGGTGGGCAGGGCGGTGCCAGCCAGAGTGGCGGCCCGATTGACGGCCAGAGTGGGCAACGCAAGCTCCTGTCGGTACCGACAGACCCGGCCGGCTCGCTGACGCCATGAGGTGCAAGGGCGCCGGCGGGCCGGCCGGGGTCATGTCGTCCTGATGATCGGACTCGCTGGGTAGGGCTAGCTCACGACCGCTTTGAGGGCGTCACCGAGGTTGGTGGCCTCCTCGGCGTTGAGCTCCACGACGAGACGTCCGCCGCCTTCGAGGGGAACGCGCATGACAATGCCGCGACCCTCCTTGGTGACTTCGAGCGGACCGTCACCCGTCCGCGGCTTCATGGCCGCCATGGACCAACCTCCTGGTAGTCAAGTCACGGTCGGAATTCCGCCGTGCGCACGTCTTGTGCACCATTCTCGCGCACGGCGCGCCCGGGTGGGAAACCGGTCCCGGTTCGGGACGTGCCATCCTCGCCCTAGACATGTGGCGAGACATGTCCCGCACCTGGCGGAGGGAGCCGTGGTGGACGCCCGGTCAGCCCTGTTCGATCTGTACGGAGACCACCTCCGGGCCCGCGACGGGCAGGCTCCGGTCGCCGCCGTCGTCCGGCTGATGGCGCCACTGGGCGTCCAAGCGCCGGCCGTGCGCACCGCGATCAGCCGGATGGTGCGACAGGGGTGGCTCACCGCCGTCCGGCTCGATGCCGGCCCCGGCTACGCCCTGACTCCCCGAGCCGTGCGGCGCCTCGACGAGGCCGCCGAGCGCATCTACCGGACCCGGCGGGCGGAGTGGGACGGCCGCTGGCACCTGCTTGTCGTGCAGCCACCGGCCGGGCGGAGCGACCGCGAGCGGTTGCAGGCGCAGCTCAGCTTCCTGGGCTACGGCTCCATCGGGGGCCAGACGTGGTTGTCGCCGCGCCAGGCCCACGAGCTCGACCACGCCCTCGCGGACGCCAACGCCCGGGCCGAGCGCTTCACCGCGGTCCATGACGGCGACTCCCAGCAGCTCATCGCCCGCGCCTGGGACCTCGACGGGCTGGCCCGCTCCTACACGCGGTTCCTCGAGGAGGCCGACGAGCTGCTCGGTGCCGATCCCGCCGATCTCGAGCAGCAGCCGGAGGCCGGTTTCGCAGCGCGCAGCCGGCTCGTCCACGCCTGGCGCAAGTTCTTGTTCGTCGACCCTGGCCTGCCAGCGGCCCTGCTGCCGGTGGACTGGCCGGGGGCCAAGGCCGCCGCCTGGTTCGACGAGCAGGCCACCCGGCTGCTGCCGGCAGCGCGCGCCTTCCTCGATACCTGCCTGCAGCCCAGCCACCCGGAGGATTGAGAACTGTGTCCGACACCGTCCTGCTCGAGGTCACCGGAGCGGTTGCGCTCCTCACCCTCAACCGGCCCGAGGGGCTCAACGCCCTCACCGTCGAGGCCAAGCTGGCGCTCCGCGAGGCACTCGAGTCGGCCGCCTCCGACGATCGGGTCCGCGCCGTGGTCCTCACCGGATCTGGCCGCGCCTTCTGCGTCGGGCAGGACCTCAAGGAGCACGTCGAGCTCCTCCAGTCCGGCGATCCAGCGCCACTGGCCACGGTGAAGGACCACTACAACCCCGTCATCACCCTGATCGCGACGATGCCCAAGCCGGTAGTGGCCGCGGTCAACGGCACCGCTGCCGGCGCGGGGTTGGGGCTGGCAGCCGCATGCGACTTCCGCTTCGGCACAGCTGGCGCCCGCTACACGACGGCCTTCACCGGCGTGGCCCTGACAGCGGACTCCGGGCTGTCCTGGACACTCCCCCGGCTGGTGGGCGCCGGCCGCGCGGCCGCCCTGCTACTGCTCGCCGAGCCGTTCACAGCCGAGCAGGCCCTCGAGATGGGCCTGCTCAACGCGGTCGTCCCCGCCGAGCAGGTGCTGCCCGCTGCCATGGAACTCGCGGCGCGGCTGGCCGCCGGACCGACCGCCGCCTACGCGGCGGTCAAGGAGTCGCTCGCCTTCGGCGCCACGCACTCGCTCGTCGAGACCCTCGCGAAGGAGGACGAGCTGCAGACCATGGCGGGAGCGACCAGCGACCATCGGATCGCTGTCGAGGCGTTCCTGGCCAAGGAGAAGCCGGTGTTCACCGGCCGGTAGGAGGCACCGCGATCGGGCGGCCGGCCTCCACCCATCGGGCGAAGCGCTTCAGCGACAGTCGCACTCCCGCCGCGAAGACCGGCCGTACGACCGGCCAGGCGGCCCGCCCGAAAACACCGAGCGGCAGGTCCAGGACCTCGCTCCAGACGAAGGTCGCCCGGTCCTCGCCCCGCGGCTCCACCTCGAACGCACCCGTGCCCCGCACCACCCGCCCGGTGTGCAGCACGTGGCAGGCCCGCGGCGGGTCCCAGCGGGTGATCTCCATCGGGTCGAGGAAGCCCACTTTGCCCACGCCGGTGAACGCCGCGATCGCACCCCCCACACCTTGGCCGTCCTGGGCGGTGGGCGTCACCGTCGTGCCGAGCATCCACTCGCGCTGACCGGCCCAGTCGGTGGCCCCCGCCCACACCTCCGCTACGGAAGCGTCGACGTCGACCCGGAGCACCAGTTCAGCCATGACCTGATCGTCCGCTGCGCGGCTGCCTGCCGCCACTCAGGGGTACGGCGCTCAGGGGTGCGGCGGTCCCGCCGGTCGCTCCCCCGGCTCGTCGTCCTCGGCAGGGCTCCACGTCGGCGTCGTGCGCGGATCGAGCACTTCGGTCGGCCCGCCCGGCTCGTGGAGCGGGTCCGGGGTGGGCAGGGGGGCCGGTGGCACCAGCGGGGCGGGGGCACCGAACGGCCCCGGGTCGGGCGGGAGCGGGGCGGGCTCGGGGGGCACCGGCTCGAACGGCGAGGTCCCCCCGGTGGTCGGCCCGCCGGACCCTGCTGAGCTCCCCATGGGCCGGATGGTGGCGGGCGGCTCAGTGGGCGAGCCGGACC
>JBKKBU010000244.1:0-2575 GCA_046713755.1 Mycobacteriales bacterium | reverse complement strand
AGCCGGAAGCAGTCAGATGACCAGCGCAGGGCGGGACCGATCGCGGTCCCGCCCTGCGCTGCGTCGTTGGCGCGCCCCCCTGATCCAGGCCCTGGCCCTGGCTGGCGTCCTGGTGGTCGACCTCGGGCTGGTGAGCGCAGCCCGCGCCGACCTTGCCGCGGAGCGGGGCGCCGGCCCCGTCGTACCCGTGTCTGCCATCCAGCGACGCGCGGCGGCGCCGATACGTCTCGGCATCCCGCGACTCGGCATCACGAGCACCCTGGTCGGCCTGCGCAAGGACCGCGACGGACGACTGCAGGTCCCGAAGGACTTCGCCAAAGCCGGGTGGTACGCACAGGGACCAGCCCCTGGCGACCAGGGCCCGGCGGTGATCGCCGGCCATGTCGACAGCTTCCGTGGCCCCGCAGTGTTCGCCCGGCTCGACGAACTGCGCAAGGGCGACGTCGTGAAGGTGCGACGAGCCGACGGCTCCCTGCGCACCTACGCCGTGACCTTGGTCCGCACCTATGCCAAGCGCGACTTCCCCACCGGGTTGGTCTACGGCGGCGACGGCAAGGAGAGCCTGCGGCTCATCACCTGCGGAGGTGCCTTCGACCGGCGCAGCAAGAGCTACCGCAGCAACGTGGTCGTGTTCGCCAAGCCCGTCTGATCCCACATCCCATGGGGGGTGTGGGCGCGTCGTACGGCTGAGTTGTCGTAGCCCGCACCTACCGTCCGAGTGGTGACAACGGTGCAGGCGACGTTCGACGAGCTCGGCACGCCGCTGCGCGAGACCACCTTCGTCGTCGTCGACCTCGAGACCACCGGTGGTAGCAGTCGCGAGTGCGACATCACCGAGATCGGCGCCGTGAAGGTGCGCGGCGGTGAGGTGCTCGGTGAGTTCCAGACGCTGGTCAACCCGAGCCAGTCCATCCCGCCCTTCATCGCGGTCCTGACCGGCATCACCGACTCCATGGTGGCCGGGGCGCTCCGGCTCGACCAGGCCCTGCCGGCGTTCCTCGAGTTCGCCCGCGGCACGGTGCTGGTCGCGCACAACTCGCCGTTCGACTTGGGCTTTTTGCGGGCGGGCTGCGACCGGCTCGGCATCGACTGGCCCGGCTTCGACTCCCTCGACACGGCTCGGCTGGCCCGCCGGGTGCTCAGTCGCGACGAGGCGCCGGACTGCAAGCTCTCCTCGTTGGCGCGGCTGTTCCGGGCCGAGGTCACGCCCTGCCACCGCGCCCTGGCCGACGCGCAGGCCACGGTCGACGTGCTCCACGGCCTGATGGCCCGGCTCGGCAATCTCGGCGTGCACAGCCTCGAGGAGCTGCGGACGTTCTCGGCGATGGTGCCGCCTCAGCAGCGCCGCAAGCGCCACCTGGCCGATGCGCTGCCGAGCGGGCCCGGCGTCTACCTGTTCCGCGACGCCCGCGACCGGGTCCTCTACGTCGGCAAGAGCACCAACCTGCGCAGCCGGGTCCGGCAGTACTTCACGGCCTCGGAGATGCGCAGCCGGATGGCCGAGATGGTCGGCATCGCGGAGCGGGTCGACCCGGTGGTCTGCTCGACCGCGCTCGAGGCCGAGGTCCGCGAGCTGCGGCTCATCGCCGAGCACCGACCGCGCTACAACCGGCGTTCGAAGTTTCCCGAGCGGGCGGTCTGGATCAAGCTCACCGTCGAGGCCTACCCGCGGCTGTCAGTGGTCCGCAAGGTGCAGGCCGACGGCGCCACCTACCTCGGCCCCTTCGGGTCGAGCCGCACCGCCGAAGCGGCCGTCGCCGCGGTCCACGAGGCGCTGCCGCTGCGGCAGTGCACGACCAAGCTCTCCCCCCGCCGGTTGTCGCCGGCCTGCGTGCTCGCTGAGCTGTCCCGTTGCGGCGCGCCCTGCCAGGGCGAGGAGAGCGTCGACGACTACACCCGGCATGTCACCGCCTTTCACGCGGCCGTCACCGGCGATCCGTCGGCTCTCGTCGCGGTGCTGACCGCGCGGATCGAGGCACTGGCGGCCGCCGAGCGCTTCGAGGACGCCGCCGCCCAGCGCGATCGGATGGCTGCCCTCGTCCGGGCGATCGCCCGGCAGCAGCGGATGGTGTCGCTCACCTCCGTCGCACAGCTGGTCGCAGCCCGTCCGACCGCGGACCTCGGCTGGGAGGTCGCGGTGGTCCGCCGGGGCCGACTGGTCGCGGCCGGCACCATCCCGCGCGGCGCCCACCCCGCGCCCTACGTCGATGCGCTGGTCGCCACCGCCGAGACCGTGATCGCGGTGCCCGGGCCGTTGCCGGCGTCGACGGCCGAGGAGGTCGGCTGCGTGCTGCGCTGGCTGGAGGCCGACGGCACCCGCCTGGTCCGGCTCGACGGCGTGCTGGCCTCCCCGGCCTTCGGAGCCGGATCCCACCGCGGCTGGCTCGACGCGGTCGCAGACGCCCGAGCCTTGGCGCGACCGTTCGACGACCGCCGCGCGCTCCGCCCCGTGGCCCGCCCCGCCCGCGCCACCGCCTAACCCCCCTCCCCCCGCGCCGCCGGACCGACCGCCGCCGCCCCGCCATCGTGATCAACGGGGACTTCGCCGCGCTCCCGGACCGTCTCAGCGCGGCCA
>JBKKBU010000243.1:0-5201 GCA_046713755.1 Mycobacteriales bacterium | reverse complement strand
GTGCTGCTGTTGTTGGCGTTGTTGCTGTCAGCCGGGACGGTGGCGGTGTTGGACACCGACGTCGCCGTGACGCTCGGGTCGACCGTCATGACCACGGTCACGCTGACCGAGGCGCCGGGCGCGAGCGGGGTGCCGGCGGCGGCGAAGGTGCACACGATGGCGGTGCTGCAGGTCAGCCGACCGTCGTTCGGCGTGACGCTGACGAGGTTGTGCGTCGACGGCACGGTGTCGGTGAGGGTGAACGACGACACCGGCCGGTTGCCGTGGTTGGTGAGCACCAGGGAGTTGGTGATCGAGTCGCCCGGGCTGACGGCGGCGCCGCCGGCGGGAGCGGTGACGGTCTTGACGACGCCGAGGTCGCGCGGGTGGACCACCGGGGTGGTCACGCTGTCGGTGTTGTTGGCGCTCGACGTGTCGCCGACCATCGAGACGCTCGCGGCGTTGGTGACCGACTGACCCGTGAACCCGGCGCCCACGGTGGCCACGACCCGGGCGGTCACGTTGGCGTTGGGGGCGAGCACACCGCTGAACGAGCAACTCGCCGGAGCGCCAGCGTTGCAGGTGAGACCGGCGCTCAGGCTGGCGGCGGAGACGAACGTCAGGCCCGTCCCGAGGGTGTCGCTGACCGTGAAGGAGGTCACGGGCGCGGTGCCGGTGTTGGTGACGACGAGGTCGTAGGTGATGTTGGCGCCGGGCGCGATGCTCGCCGGGGTCGCGGTCTTCACGATCCCCACGTCGAGGACGGGGGTCGGGCGGGTGGTCACGGAGTCGCTGTTGTTGCCCGAGACGAGGTCAAGGCGCGGGCCGTCGACTGTTGCCGTGTCCGTCAGGTCGGTGACGGCGGTCGCGCTGTAGGTGACACCGACCGTGATCCGTGGCGCGGTCTCCAGCCTGAGGAGCTCGCTGTTGAGCGTGCAGGTGACGATGCTGCCGCCCGAGCTGATGACGCAGACCCACGCGCCGCCGCCCGCGCTGGTGGCGGTCTCGCCAGCGGGCAGCGTGTCGACGACGGTGATTGGGCTGCCGGACCGGTTCGGGCCGGTGTTGGTCACGTCGATCGTGTAGCTGCCGGTGCCGAGCTGCAGGTAGTTGGCCGGGCCCCGCTTGTCGACCGCGAGGTCGGCGTTGCAGGTCTCGACCGTGATGATCTTCTGCTTGCTCAGCGGCTGGTTCGTGGCCGCGTCGAACACGTCGATGTCCACCTGGAACGCGGTGGTGCTGCCCGGCTTCGGGGTCAGTCCCGTCGTGATGATCTCGTAGAACTTCGCGAAGTCAGGGATCGCGCTGGTGCCGGTGCCCGCGACGAAGGAGAACGGGTTTGCCGCGCCGCTCGGCGGCGAGGTCGCCGCGATGGTCCCGGCGCCGGCGCCGCCCTGGCCTGAGATGACGACGTAGGCGTTGATCGTCTCGCCGGCCGGGGCCCAGCCGTAGAACTCGACCGCGATGCCGCAGCCCTGGTGCGGGTTGTTGCTCCCACTCAGGTCGACGTCACTGTCGATCTTCACCGTGCCCGTGCCTGCAGAGGCGCTCGGGGTCCAAGACGGCAGCAGGAGCAACGCGGCGCAAAGAAGTGCCACCTTGCCTATCAAGCCGCGGATCCGGAATGCCGATGGAGTGGCGAGCGGTGCGGTCATCGACTGGCCCCCTGAGAGCCTCGCCAGCGGGGCGCGGGTTGCGGCCACCAGCCGTACGAGGACGACGCACGGCGCGGCGTTGCGCTGTGCACGTCCGACGATGCTACGGACGGTGGCCGTCGGCATCATCCTTTCGGACACAGAAACCGGCCGTAAGTACCCCAAAGCCCCCAGAAGTCAGGGCTGATCGTTACACGTAGCGTTCGAGGATGCTCGACTCGGCCAGCCTCGACAGCCCTTCGCGGACGCTCCTGGCCCGGGTCTCGCCGACGCCCTCGACCGCCTGAAGGTCGTCAATGCCGGCAGCCAGGAGCTTCTGCAGACCGCTGAAGTGCTCCACGAGGCGGTCCACGATCTGCCGCGGTAGCCGCGGCACCTTGGCCAGCAGCCGGTAGCCGCGCGGGCTCACGGCGCTCTCCAGCGCATCGGCCGACGCTGCATAGCCCAGCGCCTTGGCGATGACCGCCAGGTCGAGCAGGTCCGGGCCGGTGAGCGCGTCGAGGTCGAGCAGTGCGTCCTCGGCGCGGCGCTGCTTGCGGCCGCTGCCCGTCACGAGGTAGTCCTGAACCACGAGCTCTCGCTCGCCCTCGACGCCGGCCATCAGCTCCTCGAGCTGCAACGACAGCAGTCGACCGTCGGAGCCGAGCTCGACGACGTAGCCCGCGATCTCGGCGGCGATGCGACGCACCATCTCCAGCCGTTGCAAGACGGCCATGGCGTCGCGGACCGTGACGAGGTCCTCGATCTCCAGGGCGGACAGGGTGCCGGCGACCTCGTCCAGCCGCAGCTTGTAGCGCTCGAGGGTTGCCAGCGCCTGGTTGGCGCGCGACAGGATGGCAGCAGAGTCATCCAGGACGTAGCGCGTCCCAGCGACGTAGAGCGCGATGATCCGCATCGACTGGCTGACGCTGATGACTGGGTTTCCGGTCTGCTTGGCGACCCGCTCGGCAGTGCGGTGGCGGGTGCCGGTCTCCTCAGTGGGGATGGTGGGGTCGGGGACCAGCTGGACGCTCGCGCGGACGATCCGCGAGAGGTCGGAGGTGACCACGACGGCGCCGTCCATCTTCGACAGCTCCCGCAGCCGGGTCGCGGAGAACTCGACGTCGAGCTCGAAGCCGCCTGTGCACACCGCCTGCACGGCCTTGTCGTGGCCGAGCACGATGAGGCCACCGGTGTTGCCTCGCAGGATCCGCTCGAGGCCGTCGCGCAGGGCGGTGCCGGGAGCGACCGCGATGAGCGTGGAGCGGAGCTGGTCCTCGACCTCAGCCACGCCCACCTCCTGCTCGCCGTGATCGCGAGTGTAGGGAGCGGGCGGCCACCAGCGGTACGGCCGGGGGGCCGGAGAGGGTCACGGGTGTGTCACGGCAGCCGGTGCTCGCGGACCTCGTCGAGGTCGACCACGGGAGCCACCCGATCAGCCCGGGGCCGCAGCCCAGCGACCAGCTGGGTCGCTCGGGCGAGGTCGGCTGCCACCAGCACCCGCATGCCTGGCGGGGCGACGACGTCGGACGGCGGCACGATCGCGGTCGTGAAGCCGAGCCGCGCGGCCTCTGCGAGCCGGCGACCCAGGTCACCCACGGGCCGCAGCTCGCCGGACAACCCGACCTCGCCGAGTGCCACCAGGTCGGGTGGCAGGGGGACGTCCTCGGCAGCCGATCGCAGCGCGAGCGCCAGGGCTAGGTCGGTGCACGGCTCGGACAGTCGCACGCCGCCGACCGTGGCGGCGTAGACGTCTGCCTGTGCGAGCCCCTCCACACCGATCCGCTTCTCGAGCACCGCGAGCAGCATCGCCACCCGGCCGCTGTCGAGCCCGACGCAGGCGCGCCGCGGGCTGCCCTGTCGGTCCGAGGTCGCGACCAGCGCCTGGACTTCCGCCAGGAGCGGGCGGCGACCTTCGACCGTCACGGTCACGCAGGTGCCTGCCACCGGCGACTGCCGGCGGGTCACGAACAGCCCGGACGGGTCGGTGAGCTCCACGATCCCGGTGTCCTCGAGCGCGAAGCAGCCCACCTCGTCACTGGGGCCGAACCGGTTCTTGACGCCGCGGACCATCCGCAGCGTCGAGTGCTTGTCGCCCTCGAAGGACAGCACGACATCGACGAGGTGCTCCAGCAACCGCGGGCCGGCGATGGAGCCGTCCTTGGTCACATGGCCGACCAGGAAGGTCGGGATGCCGCGCTCTTTCGCCACGCCCACCAGGGCAGCGGTGACGGCCCGCACCTGCGTCACGCCGCCGGCCACGCCGTCGACCGCCGCCGAGGCGATGGTCTGGACAGAGTCGACGATCAGCAGCTCGGGCCGGACGGTCTCGATGTGGGAGAGCACGGCCGACAGATCGGTCTCGGCCGCCAGCCAGAGCTGCGGCTCCACGGCGCCGGTGCGGCCGGCCCGCAGTCGGATCTGGGCCACCGACTCCTCGCCGGAGACGTAGAGCACCCGTCGACCAGAGCGGGCCGAGCGGGCCGCGCACTCCAGGGTGAGGGTGGATTTTCCGACGCCGGGCTCGCCGGCCAGCAGGACCACGGCGCCGGGCACGAGCCCGCCGCCGAGCACGCGGTCGAGCTCGCCGACCCCGGTGGGCCAGGAGTCGGCGGCCGTCACGTCGACCTGGTCGATCGGGCGGGCGGGGCTGGTCACCGGTCCGGCTGCGACGGCCACCCGACTGGCGCCGGCTTCGATGATGGTGCCCCACGCCTGGCACTCGGGGCACTGCCCGAGCCACTTCGCGACGGTCAGCCCGCACTCGCCGCAGCGATGCACCGGCCGGTCCTTAGGAGGCATGCAGCGACCGTAGTTGTCACCGCCGACACCGGCGGGGACGTCCACAGGCCAGATCCTGGCCGGGCCGGCCAGATCTGGCCCGGCCCTGCTCCGGCTAGTGGGCTGCCTCGCCGCTCTTGCCGCTCTCGCCGCCGTCGATGACGGATTCGACCTTCTCGTGTCCCTCGCCGCCACCGCTGTGGGCCGGCTCGTTGACCTCCGGGTTCGCTGACGCGCGCGGAAGGACCGCCGTGTCGGTAGCCACGGGGACCAGCACCTCCGTGGCCCGGGCGGTGGCGAAGGTGAGCTTCAGCGTGACGAACTCCCCGGAGCGCAGCGGGCGGGTGAGGCCGCGCAGCACCAAGGAGTAGCCCGCGGCGGCGGTCCCGCGCGCGGGGACCGGCACCTCATCCACCGGTGCGGTGTCCTTCACCAGTGCTACGGAGGCCGCGGCCGTGGTGGTCACACCCACCAGCGCGTCGGGCTTCGAAGCTTCGTTGACGAGGGTCAGGGCGACCCGCGCGTCGCCGCCCTTGGCAAGCGCTGCACCGTCCTTGGCCGGGAGCACCCGGAGGTTGAGCACGGTGAGTCCGTCGGCGACCGCCTGGCTGGAGTCGCCCTGATCACGGTTGCCGTAGGTGAGCGGGTCACGGCCGGAGCCGCAGGCGGTGAGCACGAGTGGAAGCAACAACCCCGCGGCCACGGTCCGGCCGGCAGTCCTGACGTTCGGCTTCACGGTCGGCTTCACGGTGGTGGGCTCACTTCCCCGAGCGGTCCAGCAGTGGCAGGTCGGCGGCGATGTCGGAC
>JBKKBU010000242.1:0-3523 GCA_046713755.1 Mycobacteriales bacterium | reverse complement strand
TGTTGGCCTGCAACGCCGCCAGGTCACCGCGGTCGAAGGCGGCAAAGGCCTCCCGCAGCCGCGTTGAGGTCGCCGGCTCGCTGTGGTGGATCGAGAGGTCCGAGGTGGTGCTGGTCGTGGTGGGCGTCGTGGTGGGCGTCGTGGTGGGCGTCATGGCATCCCCAAGTGGGCAGCGCCCGGGCGGACCCCGAGCCGCAGCCCGCACGGTAGGCCGATCGGGCGACGCTGGGAATAGCCCACCGGGATGGCGCGACGCCGTCGTGGCCTAGGTCGGCGGCCGCACGGCACACTGAGGCGTGAGCAGCGCCCACCAGCACGACGAGGAGCCGCCGGCAACAGTTCGGGGCCGGCGCGTTCTCGCCTTCGTCGTACTCGCCCTGGTCATCGCCACTGTCATCGGCGTCGTTGCCCTGCGCCCGACGGACCGCAGCGATGCCGCCACGGCGCCTGATCGGGGTGAGCGCGTCAAGGGCACCGTGACCGCGGTGGCGGAGACCCCGTGCAGCGAGTCGCTCCCTGGTCTGGTGGTTCCACCGGGCGGCGAGGACGAGTTCGCCGCAGCGGACGAGGGCCTGGTGTGCCTGAAGGTGGGTGTCCTGCTGACCGACGGGCCGGAATCCGGGCAGCGGATCTCCTTCACCTCGGGCGAGGAGCTCGGCGAGGACGTCGCTGTCGGCAACGGTGTCGTGCTCCTCCGCGCCCGGGCGGACGTGCCGCTCGACCAGCGTTACCAGATCGCCGATGCGCAGCGCGGCGGAGCGTTGCTCCTGCTGACCGGGTTGTTCGTGCTGGCCGTGCTGTCCCTGGGTCGCTGGCGCGGCGTCATGGCGCTCCTCGGACTGGGCGGGAGCCTCGTCGTCCTCGTGACGTTCCTGGTCCCGGCCCTGCTGTCCGGGCGACCACCGGTGCCGACCGCCGTCGTCGGGGCCAGCGCGGTCATGATCCTGGTCCTGGGGTTGACGCACGGCGTCAACGTCAGGACCGCGACCGCGCTTGTCGGGACCGCTGCGAGTCTGCTGCTCATCCTGCTCCTGTCCACCGCGTTCGTCCGGCTCGCACACCTCACCGGTCTCACGAGCGAGGAGGCGGTCTACGTCCGCGCCGTTTTTGACGACGTCGACGTCCGCGGGCTGTTGTTGGCTGGGATCGTCATCGGCGCCCTCGGGATCCTGGACGACGTGACCGTCACACAGGTCTCCACTGTGTGGGAGCTGCGGCGGGCCGCGCCGACGATGCCCACCCGCGAGGTCTACAGCGCGGCCATCCGGGTCGGTCGTGACCACATCGCCTCGACGGTCAACACGCTCCTGCTGGCCTACGCGGGGGCGTCGCTCCCGCTGTTCGTCATCTTCACGACGTCTGGCGAGGGTCTGGTCGACACCCTCACCAACGGGGTGGTCGCGGAGGAGATCGTGCGCACCCTTGCCGGCAGCATCGGCCTGGTGGCCGCGGTCCCCATCACGACGGTGCTGGCTGCCGTCATGGCCCCGCCCCGGCAGGGCACCTCGATGGACGCTCCGACGTAAGGAGATCGTCGCATCTCGACAGCGCCTCCCCAGCCGGCGATCAATACCCCCAAGGGGTATTATTTCGACGAGCGCCCGCTCTTCCCCTCGGCACGTCACCAGCAGGAGGCCACACCATGCGTCCCGCACTTCTTCGATCCCGCGCCGGCGCCCTCGTCGTCATCGCGGCCCTGACCCTGGCGGCGTGCGCCGGCGACGACAGCACGGTGCAGCAACCGGCGGCCGCCGCCACGATCAACGGCATCGCCACCGCGCACAACGACGCCGACATCGCCTTCATCAAGGACATGACTCCCCACCACCAGGGGGCCGTCGGCATGGCAGAGCTGGCAGCCGACCGGGCGGCGAACCCGAAGGTGGTGGACCTCGCCGCCCGCATCGTGGCTGCCCAGGCACCGGAGCTGGCGAAGATGGCCGACATGGCCAAGGCGTGGGGCGTCTCGCTCGACGGGTCAGCCGGCGGCCACGGCGGCGCTCCAGCCACCGGCCACAGCGGTGGTGGCGCCGAGGACGACGATGTCGCGGCGCTGAAGCCGCTGTCGGGTGCGGCGTTCGACCGCGAGTTCCTCGCCCGCATGATCAAGCATCACGAGAGCGCCCTGCCGATGTCACAGGCCAATCTGGACAAGGGCCAGAACCCGCAAGCCAAGGCGCTGGCGACGGCGATCATCGCCACCCAGACAGCGGAGATCGCCGAGATGAAGGCCCTCCTCGCGGCGGCGTAGCGGTCAAGGCCGGCGGCTCTCGGCTGCGACGGGTTACTCGGCGTAGCGCGAGGTGAAGGTTCGGCCGCCGTCGCTGCTGGCGAGGATGCCGCGGCCGCTGGCCGCGACGTACATGGTCTCGCGGCCACCTCGGACGTCGACAGCGAGCGCCTCTGGCTCGGCGCCCACGGTGCCTCGTGGCAACCAGGTCGCGCCGCCATCTGCCGAGTGCTGCACCACCCCTTCGGGCGTCACGCCGTAAAGCGACGACTGCTGCGCCCATGCCATCACGACGAGGGTTGGAGCCGAGGTCCTCGGCTGCCAGGTGCGCCCTCCGTCGACACTGCCGACGACACCCTGCTGCGTCGTGGCGAGCACGACCTCCGGTGAAGATGGACTGACCACGAAGTCGCGCATCCGGAGCTGGGAGCGGCGCTCCCACTGTCGACGGTCACTGCTGACCATGAGGGTGCCCGACGTCGAGTCGTAGCCGAAGACCTGGCCGTGCACGGCCTGCAACGTGTGGAAGTCGGCCTCACCTCGAAGGCTGAGTGGCTGCCAGCTCTCGCCGGCGTCCGTGGACTCGATCAGCCCCAGCAGCGGCGGGCGGAGGTCATCTTCCCGGAAGTCGGGGTGTCCGGAGCCGATGAAACGACCCGGGCCGACCACGGAGAACCCCATCGTGTCCTGCGCCCGGTTGGCCACCCGGATGGCCTTGCCGTTCTCAGGAAGGCGGAACAACCCGGAGTGCGTTGCGGCGTACAAGGTCCCGTCACCCGGGTCGACGCCCAGCCCGTGCACGTGGACCACGCCGGTCTCGACGTCAACCGGCGGCAAGGCCCTGGACGCGGGGCGCGCCGTCCCTTCGTCGTCCTGGGTGACGGCGTACGTCGCCGCAGCCGCGGCGGCGAGGACCGCGGCGGCCGTCACCGCCCACAGCCTCGATCCCGTCCTGCGCTTTGCCCTCATCGATCTCCCTCGACTGGCTGTGGTCCCAGTAGTGGCGACGAGTGCGACGGCCGTGGCGTTCCCGAGCACCTGCTGCGATCAGGCGTCGCCGTGATCTCGCTTGCGCAGGTGGCTGAGGATCCGCTCGCGGGTCGGCACGTGCTTGCCCCTCGCGATGTGGGCGACCAGGCGCAGGGTCACTGCTTGAAGCGGTAGCTGTAGCTGAGCTTCGCCTCGAAGCTGCCGGCCAGGTTGCACGGCAGGATGTCGATCCGTCCGGCCCGCTTCACCCGCAGGCTCATGGTCTCGGTGGCCGGGGCGTCTGCGTCGGCCGTGCCGATCACG
>JBKKBU010000241.1:0-3817 GCA_046713755.1 Mycobacteriales bacterium | reverse complement strand
TACTGGCCGGCGGCCTTGCGCAGCAGCTCGGCGCGGTCGGTGGTCTCCCACGTGAAGTCGGGCAGCTCGCGGCCGAAGTGGCCGTACGCCGAGGTCTGCGCGTAGATCGGCCGGAGCAGGTCGAGGTCGCGGATGATGGCGGCCGGGCGGAGGTCGAAGACCTCGATGACGGCGGCTTGCAGGACCGCGTCGTCGACGATGCCGGTGCCGAAGGTGTCGACGAACAGACCGACCGGCTCGGCCTTGCCGATGGCGTAGGCGACCTGGACCTCGCACTTGGTAGCCAGGCCCGCAGCGACGACGTTCTTGGCGACCCAGCGCATGGCGTAGGCAGCGGAGCGGTCGACCTTGGACGGGTCCTTGCCGGAGAAGGCGCCGCCGCCGTGGCGGGCGTAGCCGCCGTAGGTGTCGACGATGATCTTGCGACCGGTGAGACCGGCGTCGCCCATCGGACCGCCGATGACGAACTTGCCGGTCGGGTTGACCAGCAGCCGGTAGCCCTCGGTCTCGATGCCCAGACCCTCGAGCTCGGGCGCCACGACGTGCTCGGCGATGTCCGGGGTGAGCAGGTTGACGATGTCGATGTCCTCGGCGTGCTGGCTGGACACCACGACCGTGTCGAGGCGGACCGGCCGGCCGTCGACGTATTCGATCGTGACCTGGGTCTTGCCGTCGGGACGCAGGTAGGGCACCACGCCGTCCTTGCGGACCTGGGTCAGGCGCTTGGCCAGCCGGTGCGCCAGGGCGATCGGGAGCGGCATCAGCTCGGGGGTCTCGTCGCAGGCGAAGCCGAACATCAGGCCCTGGTCGCCCGCGCCCTGCCGCTCGAGCGGGTCCTCGACCAAGCCCTCGACGCGGGTCTCGTAGCCCACGTCGACGCCCTGCGCGATGTCCGGGCTCTGCGCGCCGATCGACACGCTGACCCCGCAGGACTCGCCGTCGAAGCCCTTCTTGGAGCTGTCGTAGCCGATCTCCAGAATCGTCTTGCGGACGATGTCGGCGATGTTGGCGTAGCCCTCGGTGGTCACCTCACCGGCAATGTGCACCTGGCCGGTCGTGATCATTGTCTCGACGGCGACGCGGGACTTCGGGTCCTGCGCGAGCAGCGCGTCGAGGATGGAGTCGCTGATCGCGTCGGCGATCTTGTCCGGGTGGCCCTCGGTGACGGACTCGGACGTGAAGAGACGGCCTGACACGGATGCTCCTGTGGCGTTGGTGGGATTGCCGCTAGAGGCTACCCGTCCTGCGTCACGGACCCGCACGACACCTCGTACGACGCCCCCACGCGCCGGTCCCCCTGCGGCAGCCCGGTGGCGGTGGTCCTCGCGACCTGCTGCAGGGTGAATCCCAGCACGCGGTAGGTCGTCGTGGTGACGTCGAACCGCTCACCGTCGGTCGAGGTGCTGCTCGCCGTGACCAACCGGCCCTGCGCACAGGCGAAGCCGTCGCCGTGCGTCACGCTGCCACCCACGCCGAGCCGGACCGGCTCGCCCTCGAGCTGGACGGCCTGCAGCCGGGTGCCGTCGTAGCGGAACGGCGTGTAGAACACCGTGCTCGCCCCGCGGGTGGTCTCCAGGAAGACCTCAGCGCGGCCATCGCGGTCGACGTCCACGACGCCCTGCACGGGCGGGTCGACGTCGGCCACCACCGGCGCGGTGAGGGTCCGACCGCTCGAGAGGACCACGGTGAGCAGCTCCTGAGTGGCCGTGACCGTGTCCTCACGGCCGTCGCCGTCGACGTCACCGTCCTTGGCGGGCCCCCGGGTGGCGCCGGGGGTCGGCCGGATGAGGGACGGCCCCGCGGTGGGTGCAACGGAGGGGCTCACCGTCGTCGGTGCCGTCGTCGGCACGGCGGTCGTCGGGACGGCCTTCGGGCCGGGCTCGTCGGTGCAGGCGGTCGTAAGCAGCAGCAGCACGAGTACCGCGACTCCGATGCGGGCGTCAAGATGAGGGCCGCGCCCCTGGCGGTGACCCCGAGGTGGGGCGTCGCCCTCATCTCGACGGGAGGGGTGGCGGGTCACAGGCGCTCGGCGACCAGGTCCCACACGACGTCGGCGAGCGCGTCCTTCGAGCCGAGCGGGACGTCGTACGACGAACCGTCGGCCGCCAGGACGGTGGCGGCGTTCTGGTCGCCCTCGAACCCGGTGGGGTGCCCGGCCTCGCCGACCTCGTTGACCACCAGCAGGTCGCAGCCCTTGGCTGTGAGCTTGGCCCGACCGTGCTCGAGGACGGTGGCGGCAGCGTCACCGGTCTCGGCAGCGAAGCCCACCAGCACCTGACCGGGACGCCTGGCCGCGACAAGTGCCCGCAGGATGTCGGGGTTCTGCACCAGGTCGACCGCCAGGGTCTCCGTCTTCTTGCGCTTGGTGCCGAGCCGCTCGGCGGGCCGGTAGTCCGCGACCGCAGCAGCCATGACGACGGCGTCGGCGGTGGCGGCCTCGCCCAGGACGGCTTCGTGCATCTCCAGGGCGCTGGTCACGCGCAGGACCTTCACGCCGGCCGGGTCCGGGAGGGCCGCGGTCGTCACCAGCACGACCTCGGCCCCGCGGGCGACAGCAGCTCTGGCCAAAGCGAGGCCCTGTCGACCGCTGGAGCGGTTGCCGAGGTAACGGACCGGGTCGAGGTGCTCGCGGGTCCCCCCGGCAGAGACGACGACGCGCCGCCCAACCAGGTCGTCGGAGAGCCCGCCTCGGCGCAAGACCGCCTCGCAGACCCTGCCGAGCTCGACCGGCTCCGGCAGCCGCCCCTTGCCGCTGTCGGCCCCCGTCAGGCGCCCGACGGCGGGCTCCAGCACCAGTACCCCACGCGAGCGCAGCGTCGCGACGTTGGCCTGGGTGGCGGGGTGCTCCCACATCTCGGTGTGCATCGCCGGCGCCATCACGATGGGGCAGCGGGCGGTCAGCAGAACGTTGGTGAGCAGGTCGTCAGCCAGGCCATGAGCCGCGCGGGCCAAGGTGTTGGCCGTCGCCGGCGCGACCACGACCAGATCGGCTCGTTGCCCGAGCCGCACGTGCGGGACGTCCTGGACGTCGTCCCAGACGTCGCTCGCAACCGGCTGGCCGGACAGGGCAGCCCAGGTGGGCGCACCGACGAACCGCAGCGCGCTCTCGGTCGGGACGACGCGGACCTCGTGGCCTGCCTCGGTGAGCTCGCGCAGCAACTCGACCGCCTTGTAGGCGGCGATGCCCCCGGCGACGCCGAGGACGATCGTGCTCATCTCCGGGCCGCTTAGACGACCGGGTCGGGGACCTGCTCGTGCATGAGCAGACCGGCGTTGATCTCGCGCAGCGCGATCGACAGCGGCTTCTCCTGGACACCGGTCTCGACGAGCGGGCCGACGTATTCGAGCAGGCCCTCGCCGAGCTGGGAGTAGTAGGCGTTGATCTGACGTGCGCGCTTGGCGGCGTAGATGACCAGGCTGTACTTCGAGTCGGTCGCGGCCAGCAGCTCGTCGATCGGGGGGTTGGTGATGCCGATCGGGTTCGCGACGGTGCCGGACACGGGACTCCTCAGTCTGCTGCGGTAACTCCCATCAAGGCTACCAGCGTGTCGGCTGCGCGTTCGAGGTCGTCGTTGACGACGACGTGGTCGAACTCGTCCTCGGCCGCCAGCTCGATCCGGGCCCGGTCCAGGCGCAGTCGGACCTTGTCCGGATCCTCGGTCCCACGCCCGACCAGCCGACGGGCGAGCTCGTCGAACGACGGTGGGGCAAGGAACACCAGGCGGGCGTCCGGGACGGCGGCCCGGACCTGACGGGCACCGTTCAGGTCGATCTCCAGCAGCGCTGGCTCGCCGGCGGCGAGGCGCTCCTCGACGGG
>JBKKBU010000240.1:0-3953 GCA_046713755.1 Mycobacteriales bacterium | reverse complement strand
GCCCTGGTACGGCCTGCCGCTCGCGGCGCTGGCGGCGCTGGCTGGCCGCGCCGCGTGGCTCGCAGTGCCGGCGGCGGCGTACCCCGCCTTCTTCGCAGTGATCCCGGCCGGCCCTTCCGACGCTGCCGAGCGGACCGGCGGCCTGGCCTTCGCCGTCGCGCTCGTCGTGGTCGTGGTGGTGGAACGCCGAAGGCCCGGTCAGCACGTGCTGACCGGGCCTTCGAGCGGTGCGACTAGCTCTTCGGGAGGGTGAGCGTGATCTCCGCGATGCCGACCTTGAAGAACTCGGTCAGGGCGGTGGTCTCGAACACGCCGTTCAGGGCGTCCGCGGCGGCCTTGGTCAGGGAGACCGTGGTGCCCTCGAGGACGGCGAAGCCGGGCTGCGAGGTGGTGTCGAGCGGGTTGACCGTCGAGCCGTCCAGGAAGAACAGCGGGGCGGACTCGAAGGCGACCTTGCCGTCGACGGTGACCTTGCCGGTCAGCATGCTGGCGCCCGGGTCGACGACGAAGTTCTCGAGCTTGACGACCTTGCCGTTGGCGCCGGTGAGCTGCAGGCCGGAACCGTCGTGGTTGATGGCACCGGTGACGAACGGGGTGACGCCGGAGGCCGGGTCGAAGTAGGTCACGTTGCCGCCGGAGATCGGGAAGGCGATCTTGCCGGTGGCGGCGTCGAGGGTGGCGCCGCCGATCGTGGCGGGCGTCAGCTTGAGGGCGGTGAGGCCCTCGAGGAAGCCGGCGTCGAGGGTGACGGCGGTCTGCTTGCCGGTCAGGGAGTCGAGGGCGGCGGCCGGGCTCGGGGCCGAGCTCGGGGTGTCGCCGCCGGCAGCGCCGGTCGTCTCGGTGTCGTTGCTGCCGCAGGCCGCGAGGCCCAGCGTCAGGGTCATGCCGAGGGCCAGTACGGCAGACTTCTTCTTGAGGGAGAACATGAAGGGTGGGGCTCCTTTCGAGGTGCGGGGAGCTCCCGCACGAGTGGTTGTCGCTGCAGTGGCCTTCGGTCCGGGGGCCCACCCGGTTCGGCGGGGACGTGGTGACCACGGACACAGCCCCGTCGCGGGCCCCTCAGCCCACTCGGGGCGAACCTCTGCCACCGTGGGCGCGAACCTGTTGTCCGGAGGGCACGTCCTCCCCCGTACGGACGGAGCGGCATGAGCGCCCTGCGCGACAGGATCGAAGCCGGCCCCGGTGGGCCGTTCGACGAGCGCCGGTGGCGCAGTCCGCTGCGCGGCCCGTGGCTCACGTCGGTGCTGGCCCTGGTCCTGCTGGCCGGGCTGCTGGTGGTCATCGTGACGGGCCTGCTCAGCTACGCGGCGTACGACCCGCGGCTCGGCGGCAGCAACGAGCAGACGCCGGCCCGCGGTGGGCTCGGCTTCTTCCTGTTCACCTGGCCGACCTCGCCGGCCTGGCTGTACCGGGTCAACCAGGGCACGCACGTGCTGCTGGGCATCGCTCTGATCCCGGTCGTGCTGGCCAAGCTGTGGTCGGTCGCGCCCAAGCTGTTCGAGTGGCCGCCGGTCCGCTCTGCGGCGCAGGCGCTGGAGCGGCTGTCCCTGCTCATGATCGTCGGCGGAATCCTCTTCCTCATCGTCACCGGCGTGATGAACATCCAGTACGACTACGCGTGGGGCTTCTCCTTCTACACCGGCCACTTCTACGCGGCCTGGGTGTTCATCGCCGGCTTCGCGGCGCACGTGGCCCTGAAGCTGCCGGTCATGGTCCGGTCGCTGCGCAGCCGGTCCTTCGTCGCCGAGATGGGCGTGTCCACCGCGGACACCGTCCCCGAGCCGCGCGACCCCGACCACCTGGTCTCCCCTGACCCGGCACAGGCCACCATGTCGCGGCGCGGTGCGCTGGCCGTCGTGGGCGGCGGCTCCCTGGGGCTGCTCGCCCTGTCGGTCGGCCAGAGCGTGGACCCGCTGCGCCCGACCGCGCTGCTGTCCCCCCGCGGGCAGTCCTACGGCGACGGGCCCAACGACTTCCAGGTCAACACGACCTTCAGCGAGATCGGCGTCGACCCCGCCGAGACCGGGGCGACGTGGCGGCTTCAGCTGGTCGGGCCGACGGGCCGGACGGTCACGCTGCGGCGCGAGGAGCTGCTGACCATGGCGATGGTGACCGAGGAGCTGCCGATCGCGTGCGTGGAGGGGTGGTCGACCTCGCAGCGCTGGACCGGGGTCCGGCTGCGCGAGCTGGCGGCCCTGGTCGACGGCGCCGACGTGGACTCGGTGTTCGTCGAGTCTCTGCAGAAGGGCGGGGCGTTCTCGACCCACTCCCTGTCCGGCCGGCAGGTCCGGGCGGCCCGCACCCTGCTGGCGCTCAAGGTCAACGGCGTCGACCTCTCGCTCGACCACGGCTTCCCGGCGCGCCTCATCGTGCCGGCGGCGCCGGGGGTGCGGAACACCAAGTGGGTCCGCACGATGACCTTCGGGGGGCAGGCATGAGCAGCGTCGACGTGCCGGCCGGGGTGCCGGCGGACGTGCCGGCCGACGACCCGGGCCGCGACTCGACGGCCGGGCGTCGACCGGGCGCCGGCTTCCGGCGGCTGTACGGCGCCGGCCCGCTGCACCTGGTCGCGATGGTGCTGGCGATCGCGCTGTCGCTCTACGCGGTGACCCGCCTGCTCGACGACCCGGCGCTGATCAGGATCGCGGTCTGGTTCGTCGGGGCGGCGCTGGTCTGGGACCTGCTGCTGGGCCCGGCCCTGGCGCTCGTGGACCGGCTGCTGCTGCCGTTGCACCGGGTCGGGGCCCTCAACCACGTACGGGTGCCGCTGCTGGCCTCCGGGCTGCTGCTGCTGGTCTGGGCGCCGGCGATCCTGCAGCGCTCGGAGGGGGTGTTCCGCACCAAGGCCGGCCTGACCCAGGACGTCTTCCTCGGCCGGTGGCTGGCCATCACGGCTGTGCTGTGCGCGGTGTCCGCCGCGCTGTACGGGGTCCGCGTCCTGCGCGGGCGGCACCGCACCGCCTGACCGCCCCGCCTGAGCCTTCCCGCCGAGCACGGGCTCCCGTCCTCGGTGCCACCGCTGCCCGGGTGTCGCTGACGTCTGGCACCGAGTCCGTCTCGTGCCACGGCACGGGGCCCGCGCGTGCCGGAGTTTCTCCGTCCACAGGCCGTGCACACAGGTGTGGGCAGGTCGCAGGCGTGAGGAGCCAGCTCGCCACACCGTTGTCAACAGCACTGTCCACGGCTGTGCACAGCGACAGGCCGCTCGACCCACACCGCGTCCCCAGCTCCGTCCACAGGCGGCCCGGACGACTCGCCCGGATCGTGCCGGACTTGTCGGTGGACCCCGGTAGAACTCCTGGCGGACGGCACCCTGCCGCCCCAGGATCGGAGGTCGGCGGTGTCGGAGCGGGTCGTCGAGCTGCCGCAGAGCCGCGGGCCCTCGACGCACGAGTTCGAGCGGACCCCGCCGCAGGACATCCCCGCGGAGCAGTCCGTGCTGGGCGGCATGCTGCTGTCCAAGGACGCCATCGCCGACGTCGTCGAGGTGGTGCGGGCCACCGACTTCTACCGCCCCGCCCACCAGACGATCTTCGACGTCGTGGTCGACCTGTACGGCAAGGGCGAGCCGGCCGACCCGATCACGGTGTCCGCGGAGCTGACCCGCCTCGGTGAGATCGGCCGGGTCGGCGGTGCGCCGTACCTGCACACCCTGCTGTCCAGCGTGCCGACCGCGGCCAACGCCGGCTTCTACGCCCGCATCGTCGCCGAGCAGGCGGTGCTGCGGCGCCTGGTCGAGGCCGACACCCGCATCGTGCAGCTCGGCTACGGGGCCTCGGGGTCCGGTGGCGTCGACGACGTCGTCGACCGGGCCCAGCAGTCGATCTACGACGTGACTGAGCGGCGCAGCTCGGAGGACTACACGGTCCTCGAGCAGCTCATGCAGCCGACGATGGACGAGCTGGAGGCCATCGGCTCGCGCGGCGGCTCCATGTCGGGCGTCCCGACCGGCT
>JBKKBU010000239.1:0-18051 GCA_046713755.1 Mycobacteriales bacterium | reverse complement strand
GGCCTACGGCTCCGAGGGTGTCATCGTCGACCTGCGGGACATCGCCAAGCCGAAGATCGCCGGCGACTGGACGAAGAGCCTGCCCAAGGACGTCGGCCAGACCCACGACGTCACCGAGGTCGCACCGGGCCTCGTCGTGACCAGCACCAAGACGCTGTTCATGCTTGACGCCCGCAAGGACCCGGCCAAGCCGAAGGTCATCGCGAGCGGGAGCACCAAGGACGGCCGCTTCATCCACGCCAACCTGTGGCCGCGCGGCGGCAAGGACAAGATGCTGCTCGTCGGCGGCGAGACCTCGGGCGCCGGCTGCGCCGACCCCGAGGGTGGCGCCTTCATGACCTGGGATGCGAGCCGGACGGCCACCACCAAGCAGTTCACGCTGCTGGACTCCTACCGGGTGCCGGAGGCGAGCGTCGACAAGGGTGGTGCGGCCGCGGTCGAGACCTACTGCTCGCACTGGTTCACCACCCGCCCAGGCTGGAAGGACGGCGGCGACGTCGCCATCGGCTGGTACGAGAACGGCACCCGCTTCGTCAACGTCGCCAAGAGCGGCAAGATCACGCAGACCGGCTTCTTCACGCCGGTCGGAGCGAGCTCGTCCGCGGCGTACTGGGTGTCCAAGGACCTGCTCTACGTCCTGGACTACCAGCGCGGACTGGACATCTTGCGGTTCCACGACAAGAAGGCGCCGCGGGCCACGAAGGCGGCCCCCGGGCTCCAGCCGGACCAGGCGCCGGCCAAGAAGCGACTGTTCCTGCCCGGTGTGCTGAGCGGCAGCGCCTGGCGCTGCAGCGCCCCCGTCTGACGCGCGACTAGGGTCGCTCCTCGTGACCCGCCATGACGGCCGTGCAGCCGATGCCCTCCGCCCGATCGTCATCACCCGCGGGTGGTTGGACCACGCCGAGGGCTCCTGCCTCGTCGAGTTCGGTCGGACCCGGGTCCTGGTTGCCGCCTCGGCCACCGAGGGCGTGCCGCGCTGGCGCAAGGGCAGCGGCCTGGGCTGGGTGACCGCGGAGTACGCGATGCTGCCGCGGGCCACGCACACCCGCTCGGACCGCGAGTCGGTGCGCGGCAAGATCGGCGGCCGCACGCACGAGATCAGCCGCCTGATCGGCCGCTCCCTGCGGGCCTCGATCGACCTGTCCGCGCTGGGCGAGTCCTCGATCTCCATCGACTGCGACGTCCTGCAGGCCGACGGCGGGACCCGCACAGCGGCGATCACCGGCGCCTACGTCGCCCTCGTCGACGCCTGCCGGCACCTCGGCCGGGAGGCGGCGATCGTGCGGTCGGTGGCGGCTATCTCGGTCGGTGTCGTCGACGGCGTCCCCGTGCTGGACCTCGACTACCCGGAGGACGTCTCTGCCGGCACCGACATGAACGTCGTCGGGACCGGCGACGGCGCGCTGATCGAGGTGCAGGGCACCGCTGAGGGCGAGCCGTTCTCGCGCGCCGAGCTGACCGCGCTGCTCGACCTCGCGCAGGCCGGGATCGCGGACCTGACGGCCCTGCAGGCCGGTGCCCTGGCGCAGCCGCTGCGGGTCCGGCACGAGGGCACCGCGACCAACCTGTGACGCACAAGGCGGTCCTCGCGACCCGCAACGCGGGCAAGGTGGCCGAGCTCCGCCGGATCCTCGCGCCGTACGACGTAGAGCTGGTCGGGCTGCCGGCTGAGGTCGAGCCGGGCCCGGAGACCGGTGCGACGTTCGCCGCCAACGCGGTCGCGAAGGCGGTCGAGGCGTGCTCGGCGACGGGCTTGCCGGCCGTCGCCGACGACAGCGGGTTGACCGTGGACGCGCTGAACGGCATGCCGGGGATCTTGTCGGCCCGGTGGGCCGGTCGGCACGGCGACGACCGCGCCAACCTCGAGCTGGTGCTGGGCCAGGTCGCCGACGTGCCGGCCGACCGCCGGGGGGCGGCGTTCGTGTGCGCGGCTGCCTTCGCCCTGCCGGACGGGCGGACCGGAGTCGCCGAGGGCGTGCTGCGCGGCCGGCTGGTCCACGAGCCGCGGGGGAGCGGCGGGTTCGGCTACGACCCGGTGTTCGTCCCGGACGGTGAGGCCCGCACGACGGCCGAGCTGACCCCCGACCAGAAGGACGCGATCAGCCACCGGGGTCAGGCCTTCCGGGCCCTCGCCCCACTGCTCGCCGCCGCCCTGCGGGCGGACTCGTGAGCGAGGTCGAGGGGGACAGCGGGCTGCAGAGCGACGTGCTCGAAGACCTCGTCGAGGCGCGGAACTACCGGCGATGGATGGTCGACCTGGCGTTGCCCTACCTCGGTGACGACCCGCTGGAGGTGGGCGGCGGCCTCGGTCACTACGCCGCCGAGTGGGCGGCCGCTGGGCTGTCGCGGTTCACCACCAGTGAGGCCGATGCCGGGCGGCTCGAGGTGCTGCGCCACCGGTTCGAGCACGATCCCGTCGTCAGGGTGCGGGAGCTTGCGGTGCCCATTGCGGAGACGGCCGCGCACTCGGCGGTCGTCGCCTGCAACGTCCTGGAGCACATCCCCGATGACGCGGCAGCGCTGCGAGCATTTGCGGGACTGGTGCGTCCCGGCGGTGCCGTCGTGGTGCTCGTCCCGGCATTTCCCTCGGCGATGTCGCAGTTCGACCTGGCGATCGGCCACCAGCGCCGCTACCGCCGGGCGACGCTGCGGCGGGCGGCCGAGGACGCCGGGCTGGTGGTGGAGGTGCTGCACCACGTCAACCTGCCGGGGCTGCTCGCCTGGTACCTGGTGGTGAAACTACTGCGCGGGCGGCCGAAGGCGGGGCTGCTGCTGACGGTCTACGACCGCGGCGTCGTGCCGTGGCTGCGCCGCGTCGAGGCCCGGCGCCGGCCGCCGTTCGGACAGTCGCTGTTCCTGGTGGCTCGCCGCGCCTAGCCGGTGGAGCGGTAGACACCGAGACAGCGCAGCGGGTTGCGGGGCGTCGAGGGCTGCACGGACTGGGCGCCGGCGATGGGGTCGAACAGGTAGGCCTGGGCCCCGGGCGCCGCGATCTGGCGGGCGATCGAGGAGACGGTCTGGATCCGGGCGACTAGGTCAGCGGTGGTGCCGAGCCGCCCCGTGTCGACCAGCTCGTGGCTGAAGATCACCCACACCCGCTCGGTCGCGAAGCGCCCCGTGCGCAGGGCGACCCGGTCGTCGCAGCCGGAGTCGGGGCTGGTGATGAGCAGGATGACCCCCTCGCGGCGGACCGGGATGAAGCGCTCGTAGTAGTCGTAGGCGCCGCGGGCGGCGACGTGGATGAGGACGGTGTCACCGGGCTGCCGCTCGGCAGCGACCTGCTCGAGGACCGGGCGCAGCTCTTCGACGTAGACGGGTTCGATGAGGCGCGGCAGGCTCGCCTGGAGTCCAGGCGTCACGACCGCGGTGATGGCGCCGGTCGCCGCCAGCAGCCACAGCGCGCGCCAGGGGTCCATCCGGTCAGGCAGCAGGGCCGTGAGCGCGAGGGCGGCGAGCGGCACCAGCCACAGTGACAACCGGCCGGCGAAGGGATAGGCAGACATCGCAGCGGCCAGGGGGGCCATGGCGATGATGGCGAGCGCGAGTAGCCCGCGGGTCCGGCTCAGCCAGATCAGCCGGATGGCTGCGACGGCCAGCAGCACCATCGCCAACTCGGCGTACTGCAGGTGCAAGGGGTTGGTGACCAGGTCCTGCCAGCGGCGGCCGAACCAGAGCAGCAACCCGTCGTCGGTCGGGAAGGTGTAGGCCCAGTACTCCTTCAAGACGCTGATCCGGCGAAGGTCGGCGAGCACGAGGACATAGGCGACGACCAGCGAGCCGAGCCAGGGCGAAAGTGCGGCGATCGTCACGGCTGCGGCCCGCCACTGCCTGGCGACCGCCGACCGCAGGACGAGCACCAGGCTCATTCCCGCCAGCGCCAGCACGGCCGCGTGTGACAGCCAGAGCAGCACCCCTCCGGCAACGCCGAGGCGCAGTGCTCGCTTCGTGCCGGCTGGCCCGGACACCGCGAGCAGCACGAGCACCAGGACGACGACGACATCCGTGGAGTACTGCTTGAGCTCGTTGGCGTAGTAGACGAGCGAAGGGGACAACGCCGTGATGGCCACCGGCACCGGGGTGAGGACGGCTGGCAGCAGTTTGCGCGCGACGAGCCAGGTGAGGACCGGGATGGCGACCCCGGCGAGCAGCGGTGTGAGGCGCAGCGCCCGCTCGTCAGCACCGAAGACGTCGACGGACAGTCGTTCCAGCCACAGCCACAGCACCGGGGCGGCCTGGTTGTGCAGCAGCGGCTCGGTGACCAGGTCGAGGTAGCCGCGGCTGACGATCGACTCGCCGATCAGGGCTTCGTCGAGCCAGAGCGACCGACCGACGGACCACTGGCGGACGCGGATGGCGGCGCTGAGGATGACGAGGAGCACCGGCACTACGACGGTCCACAGCCGGCTGAGGCGGGCGAACGGCGGATCGGGTGCGGCGTGGCGCGCTGTGGTCCGTGCCGGTCGAGGGGCGAGCTGCTCGGATGGCCGCTTGGGGACCGGAGCACCCGCTTCGTGCAGGACGTGGCCGGGGGCGCCCACGAGATGGGTCTCGACGATCGCCACGTGCGGGTCTACCGGGCCGGCGGGGTGGACGGGGCCGACGACATAGCCGCCCCCGGGGCCGGTCAGTGCTTGGTGCGCCGGCGGTCCTGCCCGGCGCGCACCCGCTCTCGGGACAGAATCCAGAGCGCCTCGACGCCGTCCTTCCAGGTGAGCTTCTTGCCCTCCTCGCGGCTGCGCGCCTTGTAGGTGATGGGCACCTCGAAAGGCCGCAGCCCACGGGCGAGCAGCTTGGCGGTGACCTCGGCCTCCATGCCGAAGCCGGCGGCCTGCACATCGAGCTCGCGGTAGAGCTCGAGAGGCATCAGCTTGAAACAGGTCTCGAGGTCGCTGATCCAGCAGTCGAACAGCACGTTGGCGGCCATGGTCACCGACTTGTTGCCCAGGACGTACCAGAAGCTGTAGGCGGTGTGGCTGCCGAACGATCGGGTGCCGTAGACGACGGTGGCTTCGCCGGCCAGCACGGGGGCGAGCAGCTGCGGGATCTCCTCGGGGGCATATTCGAGGTCTGCGTCGCAGATGATCATGTAGTCGCCGCTGGCGGTGCGGCTCGCGGTCCGGATCGCCGCGCCCTTGCCCTTGTTGACCGGGTGGTGCAGCACGGTGAGGCGCGGGTCCTGCAGCTGCTCGAGGACTGCGCGGGTCCCGTCGGTCGAGCCGTCGTTGACGACCACGACCTCGATCTCGCAGGGGTAGTCGACGTTGAGGATGTGCTTGAGGGCGGCTTGGACGGTGGCACCCTCGTTGTAGACGGGGACCAGGACCGAGAGCTTCACCTGGAGAACGCTACTTGACCGGCACGCGTCCGCCAGGGATCTGCGCTGGCTAGGGTCTCTCCTGTGACGCGTGTAGTGGTGACCGGCGGCGCCGGGTTCTTGGGGTCGCACCTGTGCACCCGCCTGCTCGACGACGGCTGTGAGGTGGTCGCGCTCGACAACTTCGTGACCGGCTCGCCGGCCAATGTCGAGCACCTACTGGAGCGCGAGCGCTTCCGGCTGGTGCGCGCCGACATCACCGACTACGTCCACGTCCCCGGGCCGGTCGACCAGATCCTGCACTTCGCCTCACCGGCCTCACCGATCGACTACCTGCAGCTGCCGATCGAAACGCTGAAGGTCGGCTCGATCGGGACCCTGCACGCGCTCGGGCTGGCGAAGGAGAAGGGGGCGCGCTTCGTCCTGGCCTCCACGTCAGAGACCTACGGCGATCCGCAGGTCCACCCGCAGCCCGAGACCTACTGGGGTCACGTCAACCCGGTGGGTCCACGCGGCGTGTACGACGAAGCCAAGCGCTACGCCGAGGCCCTCACCATGGCCTACCGCCGCACGCACAGCGTCGACACGGGAATCCTGCGGATCTTCAACACCTTTGGCGAGCGGATGCGACCCAACGACGGACGCGCCATCCCGGCGTTCATCTCCCAGGCCCTGACCGGCCGGCCGATCACGGTCGCCGGTGACGGGTCCCAGACCCGGTCGGTCTGCTACGTCGACGACCTCGTCGAGGGGATCGTCCGGTTGCTGCGTTCCGACCTCGCCGGCCCGGTGAACATCGGCAACCCGCACGAGACGACGGTGCTGCACCTCGCCGAGACGATCAAGAAGCTCACCGGCTCGGCCTCGCCGATCACGTTCATCGAGCGGCCGGTCGACGACCCGTCGATCCGGCAGCCTGACATCACCCTCGCCAAGCGCGAGCTCGGCTGGGAGCCGAAGGTGGGCTTCGAGGACGGCCTCGCCCGCACCATCGAGTGGTTCCGCACCCACCCCGAGCTGATCGCCCCCTGAAACGTGCGCGAGGAGGGACTCGAACCCTCAAGCCCTCTCGGACGCCGGCACCTAAAGCCGGAGCGTTTGCCAATTCCGCCACTCGCGCTTGCCGCGATCCTAGGGAGTCGGCCCCGGTTCAGGCGAGCCCGAGGTCGCGGTGGAGCTTGGCGACGTGGCCAGTGGCCTTCACGCCGTACGCCGCGTGCGTGATGGTGCCCTTCTCGTCGATGACGAAGGTGGAGCGGATCACACCGACGACGGTCTTGCCGTAGAGCTGCTTCTCGCCGTAGGCGCCGTAGGCCGTCAGCACGTCCTTGGCCGGGTCCGACAGCAGCGGGAAGGTCAGCGCCTCGGCGTCGCGGAACCGGGCCAGCTTGGCCGGGGAGTCCGGGGAGAGGCCGACGACGTCGTACCCCTGCGCCTGCAGCGACGCGAGCGAGTCGCGGAAGTCGCAGGCCTGCTTCGTGCAGCCGGGGGTCGAGGCGGCCGGGTAGACGTAGAGCACCAGTTTGCGGCCGCGGAAGCTGCTGAGCTGCACCGCAGTCCCGTCGGCGTCGGGGAGGGTGAAGGCAGGGGCCCGGTCGCCGGGGGCAAGGCGTGAGGTCACAGGCAAGGAGATTAGCGACCGACCGGGACGGCCGGCAGCGGGGCCGTGACCTCGGCGTGGTCGTGCAAGCCGGCCGTCTTGCGCAGGCCACGTGAGCCGGTGAGGGCGAGTACGACGACGAACACCGCCGCGTTGGTGAGCACGATCGTCGTGCCGGACGGGATCTGCAGGTGGTAGCTGAGGTACATGCCGGCGGCGCCGCAGACCGCGCCGATCGCGGTCGACAGCCACAGCATCCGGCTGAAGGAGTTGGTGAGCATGCGGGCCACGACCGCCGGGATGACGAGCGTCGCTGCGACCAGCGTGACCCCGATGATCGTCAGTGTCGCGAGGATCGACAGCGACAGCACCAGCATCAGCAGCGCGTCCATCCGGGCGACCGGCACGCCGGAGACGTCGGCCACCTCCGGGTCGAAGGTCGAGAACAGCAGCGGCCGGTAGAACACCGTGAAGACGACGACCGCGAAGACCAGCGCGAAGCCCAGGAGCAGCAGGTCCGCGGCCTGCACGCCGAGGATGCTGCCGAACAGCGAGTCGAGGCCCGGGCCCTTGTTGGAGAGCTTGGTGGCCAGTGCCACGCCGAGGGCGAACGACGCGGTCGTGACGACCCCGATCGCCGCGTCTGCCCCGATCCGGCGGCGGCGCGTGACCGAGCTGATGGCCAGGGCCGAGGCCAGCCCCCAGGCGCCGGCCCCGAGCACGACGTTGATGCCGAGCAGGGGAGCCGCGGCGTAGCCGCCGAAGATCGCGTGTGACAGCCCGTGGCCGATGTAGCTCATGCCGCGCAGGGTGATCCAGACGCCGATCAGCGCGCAGAGGGCGCCGGCCATGACAGCGGCGGCCAGGCCCTTGACGAAGAACTCGTAACCGAACGGGTCCAGCAGGTACTCGACCATCAGGCCGCGCCCATCGCGGGGAGGCCGGTGGCGTCGACCACCACGGGGAAGCCGAGGTGCTGCAGCACGTCCATGCGGGCCCCGAAGGTGCGCTCGAGCACGTCGGGGACCATGACCTGCGCCGGCGCCCCGGCGGCGATCACCCGCTGCTGCAGGGCGACGAGGTGGGGCAGGTGGGCGGCCATGCCGTTGAGGTCGTGGGTGGTGAGGACGATCGCGAGCCCGTCCTTGTTGAGCTCGTCCAGCAGGTGCAGCACCTCGTGCCTGGTGCTGACATCCACCCCGGAGGTGGGCTCGTCCATCAGCAGCAACTGCGGTCGGCGCACCAGGGCGCGGGCGATGAACATCCGCTGCTGCTGACCGCCGGAGAGCTGGCGGATGTGGCGACCGGCGAGATCACCGATGCCGAGCCGGTCCAGCGCGACCGCGACGTCGCGCTTCTCGGCCGGCGTGGCCCAGGGCAGCAACCGCCGGGTGGACCGCGACATCAGCACGCACTCCGCGACGGTCAGCGGGAAGTTCCAGTCGACGGTCTCGAGCTGCGGGACATAGCTGACGGTCAGTCCCGGGCGACGGGTGACCGTCCCGTGCTGGGCGGTGACCGTGCCGAGCAGGACCTTCAGCAAGGTGGTCTTGCCAGAGCCTGACGGTCCGACGATGCCCGTGAACGCGCCGGGCTCGACCTGGTGCGTCACGTCCTTGATGGCCGCTGCGCCGTCGTAGCCGAAGGTGACGCCCGTGACCGAGATGAGCGGCGTGCTCATTGGGGGTAGCTCGCCTGGTCGGGCGTGACGCCGCTGACGTCGAGGGCATCCAGCGCTGCGGTCGTGCCACCGAGGCCGCTGATCATCGTGCGGTAGTCGTAGCGCATCAGCCCTGCCCACGAGTGGTCTTTGTCGCCGGGCTTGCCCGGGAGGTCGTCGTCGCGCAGGGTCTCTTCGTAACGCGCGCCGGTCTCTTTGCCGATCTGCTCGAGGACCTTCGACGGGAAGACCTCGGAGCCGAAGATGACCGGCACCTTGCGCTCGCGGATCTGGTCGATGATGCGGGCGACCTCCTTCGGCTGCGGGTCCTCGAAGTTCGAGACCTGCACCGCGCCGATGACGTTCCAGCCGTAGGTCTTGGCGAAGTAGGCGTAGGCGTCGTGGTAGGTCAGCAGCTCCTTCTTGCCACCGGGGATCGTCGCCTGGTCCTGCTTCAGCGCGCTCGACAGCGCCGTGGCCTGGCCGACGAAGGCCCGGTGGTTGGCGACGTAGTAGTCGCGGCCCGCGGGGTCCTGCGCGACCAGAGTGTCCTTGATGACGTCGGCGTACTTGGCGGCATAGGTGGGGTCGGTCCACAGGTGCGGGTTGGGCTTGCCGTCCGCCTTCGGGAACGAGAAGTCGTAGATGTAGTCGCTCTCCAGCAGGACCTCGTCGCCGAGCCTGATGATCACGGCGCTCTTCGGGACGTTGGCCTCTGCCAGGTCGAAGGTCGGCTCCTCGAGCTGCAGCCCGTTGCCGAAGACGACGTCAGCGCGCTCCAGGGTGGCGGCGATCTGCGGCGGCGGTTCGTAGGTGTGGCTGTTGGTGCCCTCCGGCACGATCCCGGTGATCTGGACCCGGTCGCCGCCGATACTGGCGGCGATCGAGGTGATGGGGGCCACGGTCGTCACCACCTGGAGCTTCGCGTCATCGGCCGGCGGTCCGCTGGCCGCGCCCGCCCCGCAGCCGGTGGCCAGGAGCAGCGCCACACCGGCGACGGTCAGACGGGTCAGGGTCACGGGCTGCATGTTACTCGCTGTTGCGAATGACTCGCAACACGAAGTCCGGTCCGGAGGGGCATGATCGGGCGGTGACCCGCGCCACCGAGCCTGGACTGCTCATCGAGGACTACGCCGTCGTCGGTGACACCCACACGATGGCACTGATCGGCCGCAACGGCTCGGTGGACTGGCTGTGCCTGCCGAGCTTCGACAGCCCGGCGATGTTTGCCGCGCTGCTCGGCGACGAGCAGAACGGCCGCTGGCAGATCTGCCCCAAAGGGCTCGCCGATGGCACTGTCCGGAGCACGTCCCGGCGCTACCGCGAGGGCACGCTCGTCCTCGAGACGGAGTGGGAGACCGACACCGGTCGGGTCCGGCTCACCGACGCCATGCCGTTCAGCCACGAGGGCGCCGACCTGGTGCGGCGGGTGGAGTGCCTCGAGGGCGAGGTGGAGATGGCGATGCGCTGGGTCATCCGCTTCGCCTACGGCCAGGCCACCCCCTGGGTACGACGGATCAGCGATGCGGCGGGTGTGCCAGCGCTCTGGGCGGTGGCCGGTGCCGATGCGGTCGTGTTACGGGGCCAGGTGCTCCCGGAAGCCGACCACCGCGGCCTGGACCGCGCCCACCACGCCTACTTCACCGCGCGGGCCGGCGAGGTTCTCGACTGGAGCCTCGTGTGGTTCCGGTCGCACGAGGACATGCCGGCCGCCCCGGACGTCGGTCGGGAGCTCGAGGAGACCGACAAGTTCTGGTCGGAGTGGTCTGCGCGCACGTCGTACGCCGGTCCTCATGGTGACCTGGTCCAGCGCTCGCTGATCACCTTGAAGGCGATGACGTTTCACCCGACGGGTGGCATCGTCGCCGCGCCGACCACGTCGCTGCCGGAGGAGATCGGTGGCACCCGTAACTGGGACTACCGCTTCTGCTGGCTGCGCGATGCCACCCTGGCCCTCGATGCGCTGCTCTCGTGCGGGCACACGGAGGAGGCCCAGGCCTGGCAAGGATGGCTGTTGCGGGCTGTTGCGGGGTCCCCTGAGGAGCTGCAGATCGTCTACGGCCTCGGTGGGGAGCGGATGCTGCCGGAGCTGGAGCTCGACTGGCTGGCCGGCTACGAGGGCAGCAAGCCCGTCCGCATCGGCAATGCCGCAGCCCAGCAGTTCCAGCTCGACGTCTACGGCGAGGTCATGGAGGCGTTCGCCAAGGCCCGGGACGCGGGCATCGACGGCCACGAATTTGCCTGGGCCGTCCAGCGGGCCGGGCTCAGGCGACTCGAGGTGGTGATGGACGAGCCGGACTACGGCATCTGGGAGGTGCGTGGCGACAAGCGCCACTTCACGCACTCGAAGCTGCTCGTTTGGGTCGCCTTCGACCGGGCGGTGCAGGCGGTCGAGCAGCACGGGCTGCGCGGCCCCGTCGAGCACTGGCGCGAGCTGCGCGACCGGGTGCACGCCGAGATCTGCGAGCAGGGGTGGAGCCAGAAGTGCGGCGCCTTCACCCAGTCCTATGGCAGCGACGCCCTCGACGCCTCGTTGCTCCTCATGCCGATCCTGGGCTTCCTACCCGGCGACGACCCGAGGGTGCTGAGCACTATCGACGCGATCTGCAACGCGCTGCGGACCGGCCCGCTCGTGGACCGCTACGAGACGGTCCCCGAGCTCGACGGGCTGCCGCCCGGCGAGGGCTCCTTCCTCGCCTGCTCCTTCTGGCTGGTGAGCGCACTGGCACTCGGCGGTCGGGTCGAGGAGGCGCACGAGCTGTTCGACGAGTTGTGCGGCCTCGCCAACGACGTGGGCCTGTATGCCGAGGAGTGGGACGGCGCGTTGGGGCGGATGACCGGGAACTTCCCGCAGGCCTTCAGTCATCTCGCGCTGGTGGGCGCGGCTACCACCCTGGCCGCCGTAGGCGGTTCTGCAGGGCCGGACCAGGGCAGGGCAGGATCATGACGGCAGCGTTGGGGAAAGCCCTGACCGAAGCGACAGCACGAAGGAGAGCGGCGTGAGCAGCGACAGCGTGGGCACCGGCCCGAAGCGCAAGGCGCGGACGGCCGCGGAGCAGCGCGACCCGGCCCCGCCGACGCCGGAGTCGCTCGCGGCCGAGATCGAGCAGACCCGCGAGGAGCTCGCCCAGACCGTCGACGCCATTGCGGAGAAGGTCAGCCCGAAGCGAGTAGCCAAGCGGACGACGAAGAAGGCCACGACCGCGGTGAAGCAGACCGCGAGCGCGGCCAAGGACAAGGTCGTCGAGGCCGCCGATGCGGTCTCTGGGGCGGTCGCTGACAAGGCCAGTGACGCCGGCGAGGCGGTGCAGGCAACGGTTCGGAAGGCGCCCGTGAAGAAGGCCGCCCCGGACATCGCGACGGTCGGGTCCGCTGAGCCACCGAAGCTGGTGGCCGCCGCCGCCGCAACCCCCTCGGCGCCGCCCGTTGCGCCACTCGGGTCGGGCTACGAGCCCTACCGCGCGCCAGCCGCGCCCGCGTCGTCATCCGGCGGCATCAACGTCAAGGTGGTCGGCGCGGCCGGCGCGTTCGTTGCCCTGCTGCTGCTCTGGCGGCGCCGGCGCAGGCGCCGCTAGCAAGGCCTCAGGTAGCAGTCGAACGGCCGGCCCTGGCGGGCCGGCCGTCGAGTTGAGCTGACGTGGCGGTCAGGCGCTGTCGGTGCTGCTGGAGGTGGCGCCGGGAGCGGTCTCCGGCTTCGACTCGCCCTTCGGGCCACCCCGCTCACCGCGCTCACCGTGCCTACCGGGACCACGGCCAGGGTGGACCCGATCGACCGACTCCGTGATGCGGGCCCGGAGGTCGGCCTTGCGCTCGTCGGCCTGCACTTGCGTGAGCTTGCCGTCCTTGACGGCTTGGGAAAGGTGCGCCTCGGCCGCCGTGACGAGCTTGTCGATGAGGGTCGCCTTGCTGATGCCCTTGGTCGCGGCGATCTGCGTGAGAGTCTTGCCGGCCTTCAGCTGGGTGCGGAGCTCGGCCGGGGTCATGCCGATGGCCGTCGCCGCCGCGTCGAGCCGCGGCCCGCCCAGACCGTGACCGCGCTTGTGCCCCTTGCCGCGGTCGTGCCCCGGGCCGCCCTTCGGCAGGGTCTGGTCGAGGGTGGTCGCGACCTTGTCGGCCTGGGCCTGCGTCAGCGTGCCGTCGGTGACCAGGCCCTTGAGGGCGTTCTTGATCTTCGAGACGCGGTCTCCGACCGCGGCCGCTGCCGTGGTCTCGCTGGTCGCCGCGGTCGCCATCGCGGGGGCGATGACGATGCCCGTGGCGAGACCTCCCAGCCCGAGGGTGGTGGCGAGGACGATGGTGCCTGCCTTGGTGCGCATGTGGAGCTCCTCGATGAGCAAGTGGGCGGGTGGTCCCCGTCCCGGGTGCTCTGACTGTCGGGCGGCCGGCTGCGGCTGACCTGGGACCACCCTGGCAGGTGACTGTCAGTCGGACCAGGGTTGCGGCCGGACTCCCAGCAACGTCACAGGTGGCGCGGTGACTGCGGATCTCCTGTCAGCCTGCGTCAGCGGGTGCGAAGCCGCTGTCAGGTCAGGACGCCGACGGAGTGCTAGCTGCGGGGTCGGTCGATCAGTCGCGACAGCACGATGGTGCTCTCGGTGTGGTCGACGTTGGGCTCGGCCCGCACCCGCTCCAGGGCCCGTTCCAGCTGCTGGATGTCCCCGGCCAGCATGTGCACCAGGGCGTCGGCCGAGCCCGAGACGGTGCAGGCGCCCACGACCTCGGGCACCAGCTCCAGGGCGCGGCGCAGGTCCTGCGGTGCCACGGTGCCCTTGCAGTAGATGTGCACGTAGGCCTCCGTCGTCCACCCCAGCGCGGCCGGGTCGACCACCGCGGTGAAGCCGCGTAGTGCACCGCTGGCGAGCAGCCGGTCGACGCGGCGCTTGACTGCTGGCGCGGACAGCCCGACCTCGCCGCCGATCTCGGCGTAGGTGGCGCGGGCGTCGCGCAGCAGGCAGCTGATGACCTGTTGGTCGAGGCGGTCCATCGGTCGGCTCCTGGAGTAGACGCAACAAATAACTGATTTTTGGTCAGATACGCAACAAAACCATGTCTGGTGCGCAACATCGAGCGATTGCTTGCGTAGCCGCGCCGCCGTACCGTGATCGCACCAGCAGATGAGGGCCCTCGATCGGCGCCTGCTGACCGTGCCTGACACCGTCGAAGGAGCCCTCATGACCCTGCTTGGCCTGGCTGCCGCACCGACTCTTGAGCGGGTCGCGCGCCCCCGTCGCTACCTGATGTGCCCTCCCGAGCACTTCGAGGTCAGCTACGCCATCAACCCCTGGATGGACCCGAGCGGCACTGTCGACCGGACCGTGGCGATGAGCCAGTGGGCCGCGCTGCGCCAGACCTATCTCGACCTCGGCCACGAGGTCGAGACGATCACCCCCGAGCCGGGCCTGCCGGACATGGTGTTCGCCGCTAACGGTGGCCTCGTGATCGAGGGCAAGGCCCTCGGCGCGCGCTTCACCTTCGCGGAGCGGGCGGCAGAGGCGCCGGCGTACTTGCAGTGGTTCGACGGCTCGGACCTCAAGAGCGCGACCGAGCCGGTGCATGTCAACGAGGGGGAGGGCGACTTCCTCGTCGTCGGTGCGGTCGTGCTGGCCGGCACCGGCTTCCGCACCCAGCCAGGCGCGCACGCCGAGGTGCAGGAGCTCTTCGGGCTGCCGGTGATCTCGCTCCAGCTGGTCGACCCGCGCTACTACCACCTCGACACCGCTCTCGCCGTGCTCGACGACGCCAACGTGGCGTACTTCCCGGGCGCCTTCAGCGAGGGCAGCCGCGAGGTCCTGCACCGGCTGTTCCCCGACGCCGTGCTGGCGTCGGCCGAGGACGCCGCGGTGCTGGGCCTCAATGCCGTCTCCGACGGTCGGCACGTGGTCGTGTCCTCGGCGGCAGCCGAGCTGCAGGCCCAGCTGCGCGACCGCGGCTACCTGCCGGTCGGGGTCGACCTCTCCGAGCTGCTCAAGGCCGGCGGCGGCGCCAAGTGCTGCACCCTGGAGCTGCGTTACTAGAACGCGTTACGGTTCTGGCATGCCGATCGTGGGTGAGTACGAGCCAAGTGCGTGGGAGCCGGTCGCCGAGCAGGTGCGGCTCTACGAGCAGCCGGCCCGCGCAGTGGTCTCCTGGCCGTCGTACGACGACTACCAGGCAGCCTCGGAGCGCGTCATCCCGCTGCTCGTCCTCGAGCCGGTGGACGCCTGATGGGCACCAACCAGCGCGCGGCCATCACCATGACCGAGGCCGAGATCGCGACCTTCGTCGAGCAGCAGCGGACCTGCACGCTCGCCACCGTCGGTCCGACGGGGCTGCCCCACCTGGTGGCCATGTGGTACGCCGTCATCGACGGCCAGATCTGGTTCGAGACCAAGGCGAAGTCGCAGAAGGCAGCCAACCTGCGGCGCGACGACCGGGTCACCGTGATGGTCGAGGCGGGTGACACCTACGACACGCTGCGCGGCGTCTCCTTCGAAGGCCGGGCTGTCGTCGTTGACGATGCGGACGCGCTCTGGCAGGTCGGGGTCTCGGTCTGGGAGCGCTACACCGGGCCCTACAGCGAGGACATGCGGCCGTTCGTCGAGATGATGCTCAACAAGCGGGTCGCGGTCCGCGTCGACGTCGACCGGGCTCGCTCCTGGGACCACCGCAAGATGGGCATGGACCCCGTGCCGGTCGGCGGCTCGACCGCTGCCTTTCTCTAAGACTGTTCCAGGAGCCGGCGGGCGGCCGCGCCTACATCGCGCTCCAGCCAGGCAGGCAGCGGCCGGCCCTCGCGGAGGTGCCGGCGCACCGCCGAGCTGGGGAGGTCGACGACCGCGCGCGTGAACGCATCGACGGTCCGGGCATCGGCGCGCCCGAGCAGCTGCTTCGCGAGCCGAAGCAGGGTCGCCTCGAGCGGCGCGTTGATCGCGTCCAGGCGCGCGTGGAAACGGGTGTCGGGGTCGGCATCGAGGAGATCGTCGCGACGAATGGCCAGCAGCAGTCGGGCGTCGGCGGGCTGCTCACGCGCGAAGCGGACCTGCGAGCCGGCCATCGCGACTGCAGCCTCCAGGGGATCCGGGTCGGCCGCGGCCGCCAGAGCGCGCTCCTGAAAGCTCTGCAGCGCCCGAAGCCACGCTGCCGCCAGCACCCCGTCGCGGCTGCCGAAGCGGTGGTAGAGCGTTCCTACCGGCGCCTCGCTCTCGCGCGCGATCGCTGCGACCGACGCAGCCCGAGGGCCGTCTCGGAGGACGAGCGCCCTGGCGGCGTCGAGGATGCGGTCGGTGTCGTGCTTCCGTGGCGGCGCCATCGATGTAGTACGATCCCTTCATATGGAGCGCTTGCCCTACATCGATGAGCATCGCATACGGGTCGGAGCCCCGCCCGAACGCGTGTGGGTCGCTCTGCAGTCGGTGCTGCGTGCGCAGCTCGACGGTTCCAGCGGGGTGCCGGTGAAGAAGCTGCTCGGGTTGCATCCCGCGGAGCTGCGCGGCGACTGGTCCGGGATGCTGCACACCGGTGACTCGCTGCCTGGCTTCGAGGTGGTGGAGATCCAGGAACCGTGCCGGCTCGCACTGCGCGGCGAGCACCGTTTCTCGCGCTACGCCCTCGTCTTCGAGCTCGACCCGACAGGGACGGCCGATTGCACCCTGCGTGCCCAGAGCTGGGCGACCTTCCCGGGCCTGGCCGGCAAGGGCTACCGGGCGATGGTGATAGGCACCGGCGGCCATCGGTTGGCTGTTCGTCACCTGCTGCGCTCGATCGCCAAGCGCGCATGAACCTTGGCGGCAACTGGGGCGCGACGGATCGCGAGCACGCGCTGCCGTTGGCGTGCGACGAGCTGCTGCGCGGCTCGCCGGTGCGCCTGCACCGCGCCATCTCCGTCGCAGCCCCGGCCTCGGTGGTCTTCGCCTGGCTCTGCCAGCTCAAGCTCGCGCCCTACAGCTACGACCTGCTCGACAACTGGGGTCGCCGGAGCCCCCGCGAGCTGGTCGGTGGCGTCGAGCAGCTGGCCGTCGGTCAGCGCTTCATGACGATCTTCGCGTTGGAGTCCTTCGTGACCGACGAGCACGTGACGTTGCGCAGCCGCCGCGCGGCGGTGACCTACGCGCTTGTCGCAGGCCAGGAAGGGACCCGCCTGCTCGTCCGGATCCTGATGGACCTACCGGGAGGTCGCTTCGGCTCGGCGCTCACGGGCCCTGCTCTGGCCCTCGGCGACCTGGTGATGATGCGCAAGCAGCTGCTGACCATCAAAGGGCTGGCGGAGCGGGACGTCGCTAGAAGTCGCCGGCGGCCTTGCGCAGATCGGTCAGGGCCGACACCAGGGTGTCGACCCGGCGGGCCGGAAGACCCGGCTTCGCGAACACCTCGGCATTCAGCGCTTCGGTCGCCTTCAGGGCCGTCCGCCGACCCTCGTCGGTGATCGCGACCAGGGTGGCGCGGCCGTCCGTCGGGTGCGGGGTGCGCCGGACGAGGTCGGCCGATTCCAGCCGGTCGACTGCGTTCGTCACGCTGGTCGGGTGGACCTGGAGCCGGGCGCTGGCCTTGGTGACCGGGAGCGACCCTGCCCGGCTGAAGTGCAGCAGCATGAGCAGCTCGTAGCGGGCGAAGGTCAGTCCGAGCGGCTTGAGCACCTCGTCGACGCGGGCCTGCATGATCTGCTGCGCGCGCATGACCGACGTGACGGCGACCATTCCCTCGGCGACCGCACCCCAGCCGTGGTCGACCCAGTTGCGGCGGGCCTCCGCGATCGGGTCCAGCCCCGAGGGCATCAGACGTTGCGGCGATACTGGCCGCCGACCTCGAAGAATGCCTCGCTGATCTGACCGAGCGAGCAGCAACGCACTGCATCCATGAGGGCCGCGAAGACGTTGCCGCCCTCGGTCGCCGCCTGCTGCAGGGCCGCCAGCGCCGCGGGAGCTTCGGCACGGTGCGTCTCATGGAAGGCCTGCAACCGGTCGAGCTGGGACTGCTTCTCCGACTCGGTAGCGCGGGCGAGCTCAACGGTCACGGGGGCCGCGTCGCTGTGCGGTGCGACGAAGGTGTTGACCCCGACGATCGGCAGGCTGCCGTCGTGCTTGCGGTGCTCGTAGAGCATCGACTCGTCCTGGATGCGGCCGCGCTGGTAGCCGGTCTCCATCGCGCCGAGCACCCCGCCGCGCTCAGCGATCCGGTCGAACTCGATGAGTACGGCCTGCTCGACGAGGTCGGTGAGCTCCTCGACGACGAAGCTGCCCTGGAGTGGGTTCTCGTTGGCCGACAGCCCCCACTCCTTGTCGATGACCATCTGAATAGCCAAGGCGCGACGGACCGACTCCTCGGTCGGAGTCGTCACCGCTTCGTCGTACGCGTTGGTGTGGAGGCTGTTGGCGTTGTCGTAGAGAGCGCAGAGCGCCTGCAGCGTGGTGCGGATGTCGTTGAAGGCCATCTCCTGCGCATGCAGGGAGCGACCGGACGTCTGCACGTGGTACTTCAGCTTCTGGGAGCGCTCGGCCGCGC
>JBKKBU010000238.1:0-3787 GCA_046713755.1 Mycobacteriales bacterium | reverse complement strand
CCCCGCTGCCGGGGCCGGTCAGCAACATCGCCTCGTGGAACTACCCGATGTCGGTGCAGGTCCACGCCGAGCTCGTCCAGGTCCTCGCCGGCAACGCCGTCGTGGCGAAGACGCCCTCGCAGGGCGGCTTCCACACCCTCACGCTGGCTCACGCGATCATGCGCCGGCAGGGGCTGCCGGTGACGCTGCTGTCCGGCGTCGGCTCCACGCTCGGCAACGCCCTCATCAGTGCGCCCGAGATCGGTGCGCTCGCCTCCGTCGGCGGCCGGGCCAACGGCCGCAAGGCCGCGACGACCCTGGCCGACACCGGCAAGCGGCACCTGCTTGAGCAGGAGGGCCTCAACACCTGGGGGGTCTGGGACTTCAGCCAGTGGGACGAGCTGGCCGCCCACCTCAAGAAGGGCTTCGAGTACGCCAAGCAGCGCTGCACCGCCTACCCGCGCTACGTCGTGCAGCGCGAGCTGTTCCCGGCTTTCCTCGAGGCCTACCTACCGGTGGTGCAGGGCGTGAAGTTCGGCCACCCGCTGGCGGTCGAGACGTCCTTCGATCCGCTGCCGGAGCTGGACTTCGGTCCGGTCATCCACGCCACCAAGGCCGCCGAGCTGCGCGAGCGCTACGAGGAAGCGGTCGCCGGCGGTGCCATCCCGCTGTACCGGGGCGGGCTGGAGGACGGTCGCTTCCTGGACGGCCAGGACACCGGCGCCTACATCGCGCCGGCCTGCGTCCTCAACCCCAACACCAACTGGGCCCTGCACCACAGTGAGCCGTTCGGTCCGCTCGACAGCGTCGTCATCGTCGACACCGAGCCCGAGCTGCTCGCCGCGATGAACGCCTCCAACGGCTCGCTCGTCGCCTCGGTGGCCACTGACGACGCCGACTTCGGGGCGCGCGTCGGCGAGGAGCTGCAGGCGTTCAAGGTCGGGGTCAACAAGCCGCGCAGTCGTGGTGACCGCGACGAGGTCTTCGGTGGAAAGGGCGCGTCGTGGAAGGGCGCCTTCGTAGGTGGTGACCTGCTCGTGCAAGCCGTCACCGAGGGCGAGGGCCAGCTCTACGGGAACTTCCCGTCGTACTCGCTGTATCCCGAGAAGGTCTGACCCGGAGCCTTCATCCCCCTTTCAGGTTCGCGGTGCTGTAGTGGCCCGGACAGGAAGGGGCCAGTCATGACTGCGGTCACCATCGAGGCCGAACACCTCAGCAAGCGCTACGGCGAGCGCATCGCGGTTGACGAGGTCGCTGCGACCTCGCTCTGGGCGGCGTGCGTCGCCGTGACGCTGCCCTACGTCATCGTGCTCGGCCGCGGCGTCGCTGTGGTCAGCGCCGCCGTCCTGCTCGCGCTGACCGTCGGCACCCTGCTCGCGGTCGGCCTGGCTGCCGTGGGGCTGGTGGTCAGCGGGCTCGCGAGCTCCAACCGGGTCAGCCTGTCGACGAGTCTGTTCGTCCTGCTTGCGCTGTTCGCACCGACGCAGCTGCCCAGCGGTGCCCAGCAGGGGTGGTTCGGCGAGCTGTTGAACAACCTCAACCCGATCGCCTCCGGCGAGCGCTACATCGGCAAGGTCCTGGTGGCTGAGCGCGGTCGGACCGAGGACCTTGGCTTGCTGGTCTCACCTGTCGTGGTGGCAACGGTGGCGGTCGCGGTACTGGCCCTGGCCAGCGACCGGCTGCTCCGCCTCGACCGGGGGGTGAGCGGCGGATGAGGCGGCTCTTGCTCGTCGTCGGCCTGGTCGGGCTGTCGCTGCTGCCCGGTGCGGCTGCCCAGAGCTCCGACATCACGGCCACTCTCGATCCGGCCCGCACCACGGTCCCGGTCGGTGAGCACTTCCCGGTGCAGGCGGTGATTCGCAACGACGGCGCGACCCGACGAACCCCTTGTTGGCCCACCTGGATGTCGTCAGCCTGCAGCGCGAGGTCTACGTCGATCCCGAGGACTGGTCCGACAGTCGGACCCGCGAGGTGCCGGCGCTCGCGCCCGGCCAGAGCACCACGGTGCAGTGGTCGGTCCGGGCCGTCAACGCCGGCCGGTTCGACGTCCACGTCGTCGTGCTACCGGTGCTCGGGACCGGCGCGGGTCGCTCGCCGTCAGCTCCCCGACCTACGCCACCGTGACGGCCCACCGAACGCTGGACCCTGGCGGCTCGCTGGTTGTGGTGCTCGGCGTACCGGCCCTGGTGGGTCTCGGCGCGCTGGCGTCCCGCCTGCGCCTGCGTCGTCGGGCTCGACCCTGACCCGGTCACGGGGAGCTCCGTGTCGACCTGCCACGAGTTGTTCTACTCCGGTAGCTGGAGAGACTGCGCCACCTCAACGAGCTGCTCCGGGGTCAGGGGTGCAGGGTTGCCCTGGGTGCACACCCGCAGGCCAACATCGGCACCGGCGCGCGGGCTGATCATCGAAAGGCAGATCGCATGGTCGGACCCGGGCGTCTGCCACACCACAGCAGGTCGGTCGTCGATCGTCGTCTCGTGCAAGCGATCGGCACCTTCAGGGACCTCCCCGAAGGCCGTCCTGCTCTGCTGCACCTGCAGCGAGATGCCCTTCGAAGGCTCCCAGAAACGCGCGGCGTGGGCGACTCCGCGGCCGTAGTCGTTGAGCACCAGCGCAACGCCGCGATAGTCGTAGCCATCGGGGACGTGCGACGGCTGCAACAAGGTGGACGCGTCGAGGACGTAGAGCGGATGGTCGACCTTGTTGACCAGCTGCCGCCTGCCCACGGCAGCGTCGAGCCGCACGTCGCGGACGGCCGACGGCGAGCCGTACGCCGCGCACGCCTCCGGCTCAGGTGTGAGCGGCACCCAAAACGTCGCCGTCACCACGATCCGCGACGCGGACTGCTCCGCGGAGAACTCGGTGTGCGGGACGCAGTGGTCGGGCGGGCCGTAGCCCTGCACGCCGCCGCGCAGCGTCAGTACCCGCGGATCGGACTCGCCGATGATCGCAGTGCTGACGAAGGTGTCCTTGCCAGGCCGCAACAGCACCCCGTCGATCATCATCGTCGCGCCGCTGTAGCTCGGGCTCGGCGCGGAAGGGGCGGCCGTGACCGCGCCGCCGCGGGACTCGGGGGCGACCTGTCTGGGACCAGTGGACGTCGAGGAGGACGTCGCGGTGGGCGATGGGGTCGTGGGGGCGCTGCTCGTCGACTCGATCGGCTCGGGGGCCGCCACCCGATCGATGACGTGCGAGCCGCACCCGGACATCGCGAGGGCCAGCACGACCATGACGACTCTCATGATCCTTAGTGTGCCGACCCGCGGCCCGAAGCGCCAGGGAGGTCGACGCCACCGCCGCCATGCGGATGTCCCTCGGCTATCGCGCCGAGGCGAGGCCGTGCAGGAGCAGATCCACCCTGGAGCCGTCGACCTCGACCGCATCGGCGACGGTCCTGCCGATCTCGGCGACGTCCGTGACCGTCCGCGCGCCGTGCTGGCACAGCGCCCGGGCCAGCTGACCCTTGGTCCACTTGTTGTCGTGGCTGACCGTGGTGCGACGACCGTCCGCGTCCCGCAGCACGCGCACCTCGACCGCGCCCGGCACCCGGGCCAGCTTGGCGTAGTCACCGGATCGCAGGTCCACGACCAGGTCGTCGACGGCGGCGAGCACCGGTTCGAGCACGGGCCGCCACACCGGTGCCAGTCCGCCCGTCCTGGGCAACGTGGTGCCACCCGACAACCGGTACGACGGGATGCGGTCGCTCGGTCGCACCAGGCCGAACAGCGCGGAGGCCACGACCAGCGAGGCGTCTGCCCGGGTGCGGGTGGCGCCTGTCATGGCGGCGTAGTCGAGGTTGTCGTAGACG
>JBKKBU010000237.1:0-9997 GCA_046713755.1 Mycobacteriales bacterium | reverse complement strand
TGTTCCAGACCACCACCGGGGCCGCGCTCTCGCAGGAGGACCCCGACACCAACGGCCGCATCGTGCTCATCGACGCGGCCACGACGCCAGTGGGCACGGCATCGCTCAACGTCGTCGACGTGTCCGGTGCCGTGCCGAAGGTGCTGTCGACCTTGCCGGTCACCGACCACACCTGGAGCTGCATCAGCGGCCGCGACGCGACCAAGAAGATGAACCGCTGCGCCTACGCCTACGGCCGCACCGGGCACATCATCGACCTCACTGACCCCGCCAAGGCCACGCTGCTCCCCACCACCTGGCGGGCCGGTGTCGGCTACGGCAACAAGTCCAACAGCCCCTACACGCACGACCTCACCGAGTTGCGTCCCGGCCTGGTGATGTCCGCCGGATCGACCGCGATCCTCATGGACACCCGCAACCCGGTCGCGCCTACGCGGCTCGCCGCCATCGAGCAGAAGGGCCGCTTCCCGTCGCTGGGCTACCACTCGGTCGAGTGGGCCCGCGGTGGCCGCGACCCCTACATCGTGCTCGGGACCGAGATCGCGCCGTCCGGGGCCAGCAACTCCGCCGGCAGCGACTGCGAGGGCGAGAGCTCGGTCATCGAGACCTGGGACGCGCGCTCGATCGTCAAGGCCGTCGGGCTGCACTACGACAAGCGCGTCTCGGTCGAGAAGGCCTTCAAGGGCGCCGCTTTCAAGAAGATCGACGCGTACGACGCCGGCAGCCGTGGGTTGTTCCTTGACGGCAAGGCGCCCGGCCACGTCCTGTACTGCGCGCACTGGATGGAGCAGCACCCCGACTTCAAGGGCAAGGGCAAGGTCGCGGTGTCGTACTACGACCGCGGCACCCGCTTCCTCGACGTCGATGCCAAGGGGAAGATGACGGAGATCGGCTGGATCACGGCCGCCGAGGGCTACTCCGGCTCGGCGCAGTGGATCAGCGGCGACGTCGTCTACATCATGGATTACCGCCGCGGCATGGAGGTCGTCCGGCTGCTGCCCGGCAAGGCGACGGGCGTCCGCGAGCGCTCGGCTGACCGCATCAACGCGCTGTCGACCGGCATCACACCGCTCGGCATCGGCGCCATCGGTGGCCGGCTCGGTGGGGCCGGCGGCGGGCTGGGCGAGGTCAGCAAGGGCCTGCTCGGGCTGGCTCCCGTGCTGCTGCTCGCCATGATCGTGACCCTGCGCCGCCGGCCTATTCCTGCCTGATCAACGGGGGGAGAGCCCAGTCGCTGAGCTGCGGCGGCGGGCTACTTCGGGCTGCGGCTCGGCTTCCCGAAGGCGCCGCCGGTCGGGATGATGCCGTCCTCCGTGGGCGAGGGCGGCGGCGAGGCAGCAGCAGACGCCGAGGCCGCTGCCGACGCTGCCGCTGACCGGGACGCCGAGGCCGATGCCGCGGCCGACCGGGACGCCGAGGCCGTGGCAGCGGCCGCCGCCTGCGACGCCTTGGCCGCTGCACTCGCGGTGGCCTGTGCATCGGTGATGCGCTTGTCGATGAGGTCAGCGCCGGTCAGCACGGCGCCCGCGAGGTCACGCAGCCGCTTGACGCGCGAGGACGCCATCCCCTCACGGCTCTGCACGCTGACCTCGTCGAGGAACAGCTCGACGGCGTTGCGGACCCCGTCTGCGTCCTGGGCGTTGGCGGCGTTGGTGATCGCATCGAGCCGACCCTGCAGGCGCACCTCCGGCGACTGCGTGGCGCAGGCGCCCAGCAGGGTGGTCGCGCCGAGCACCCACGCCAGTGGCAGCGCGACCAGCCGGGCGCGCCTCACTTCGTCACCTCCGCGCGCAGCTTGCGCAGGTCGCTCTCGAGCTTGTCGGGCAGCCGCGGATCCACCTGCACCGCGGGGCCGGGAGCACCGTCCGACTTCGTCGTGTCGTAGGCGATGAGGCCGGCGACGACGGCGCCCACCAGGGCCACCATGGCGACCACCCACTTCCAACCGTTGCTCGGCGAGGGTGGCGGTGGCGGTGCGGGCGCCCGGCGGACGGGGGCAGCGGTGCGCGGGATGACCGTCGTGGAGTCCACGAGGGTCTGCCGCGCGGGAGTGCGGACGACGGTCGTGGCGGCGCCGCCCGCGGCGATCCGCGCGAGGTCCTCGGCAACGGCACTGGTCGTCGGCCGGCCCTCCGGCTCGAGCGCTGTCATGGCAGTGAGCAGACCTGGCCACCCGGCTGGCAGCGACGGGGGCACGACGGGCTGGCGGTGCAGCCGCGCGAGCGCCACCTCGATCGCGGTGCCGGGATACTCGCGCTCGCCGGTGAGGGCTTCGAGTAGGACCAGCCCGAGCGCGTAGACGTCAGCAGGGGGACCCACCTTGGCGCCGGTCACCTGCTCGGGTGCGAGGTACGACGCCGTGCCGACGGTGAACCCGGTCGCCGTCACCTTGGCGGCGTCCACCAGCCGGGCGATCCCGAAGTCGGTCAGTCGGACCCGGCCGTCACCGCCGACCAGCACGTTGGCCGGCTTCACGTCGCGGTGCACCATGCCCTGGCCGTGGACATAGGCCAACGCATCGGCGATCGTCCGGCCCATCTCAGCAACCCGCTGCGGGTCCAGCGCGCCGCGGCGTACGGCGTCGGCCAGGGTCTCGCCGCCCACCAGCTCCATGACGACCCAGGGCCGGCCGCCCTCGTCGGTCCCCGCGTCGTAGACCGGCACCAGCCCGGGGTGGTTGAGGCGGGCGAGCAGCTTGGCCTCGTCACCGACCCGCGCGTGGTCTTCGCCACCGGACGCGGTGACGAGCTTGAGCGCGATCCACCGGTCGAGTGCGTCGTCGTGGGCCCGCCAGACCTCGGCCGAGCCGCCGCGACCCACCAGCTCGATCAGGCGATAGCGGCCGGCGATCACGCGGTCGTCGCCGCTCGGGATCGCGACCGTCTCGTCGCTCACCGGCGGGCGATGAGCAGCTCGGCGATCTGGACGGCGTTGAGCGCCGCGCCCTTGCGCAGGTTGTCGCTGGTCACGAACAGCGCGATGGCATGCGGCCCGTCCTGGCGCAATCGACCGACGTACGACGGATCCGCACCGGCCGCCATCAGCGGGGTCGGTACGTCTGCCAGCGCCACCCCGGGGGCGGCGGCGAGCAGCTCGGTCGCGCGGGCCACCGACAGCGGCCGCTCGAACTCCGCGAGGATCGACAGCGAGTGCCCAGTGAAGACCGGCACCCGGACGCAGGTGCCGGACACCCGGAGCCCTGGGATGTCGAGGATCTTGCGCGACTCGTTGCGGAGCTTGTGCTCCTCGTCGGTCTCGAACGCACCGTCGTCGACGATCGCCCCCGCCAGCGGGATCACGTTGAAGGCGATGGGGGCGACGTACTTCTGCAGCTCCGGGAACGCCAGCGCGGCGCCGTCGTGAACGAGCTCGGTGGCCTTGTCGGCGACCGCGCGCACCTGGCGGTCCAGCTCCGCTACGCCGGCCAGGCCGGAGCCCGACACCGCCTGGTAGCTGGACACGATGAGCCGGACCAGGCTGGCTTCCTCGTGGAGCGGTTGCAGCACCGGCATCGCCGCCATCGTCGTGCAGTTGGGGTTGGCGACGATGCCCTTGCGCATCTCGTCGAGCGCCCCCGGGTTGACCTCGGCGACGACCAGCGGGACGTCAGGGTCCATCCGCCAAGCGCTGGAGTTGTCGATGACGACCGCCCCGGCGGCCGCGAAGCGGGGAGCCAGCGCCTTGGAGGTGCTGCCACCGGCGGAGAACAACGCGATGTCCAGACCGCTCGGGTCGGCGAGCTCAGCGTCCTCGACGACGATCTCGGCACCCCGCCACGGCAGGGTCGTCCCGGCCGAGCGCGCCGAGGAGAAGAACCGCATCGACGACACGGCGACGCCACGCTCATCGAGCACCCGGCGCATCACGGCACCGACCTGCCCGGTGGCCCCGACGATCCCGACGCGCGTCATGAGACCCAGTCTACGAGCCGGTGAACAATCAAGGGCTCAGCGACCGGTGCCGCCGTAGACAGTCGCGCCGCCGCCATCGGGGTCGCCCAGCTCAAAGGCCGCGTGGACCGCCTTCACAGCGCTCGTGACGTCGGTGTCCCGACACACGACCGAGATGCGGATCTCGGACGTGGAGATCGCCTCGGCATTGACGCCCGCCTCGGCGAGCGCCTCGAAGAAGGTCGCGGAGACACCGGGGTGGGAGCGCATGCCAGCGCCGATGAGGGACACCTTGCCGATGTGCTCGTCGGACAGCAGGCTCTCGAAACCGACCCGGTCCTGCAGCTTCGACAGCGCGGTCACAGCGGCCGTGAGGTCCGACTTGGGCAGCGTGAAGGAGATGTCGGTGCGGTCAGTCGCGCCGGAGACGTTCTGCACGATCATGTCGATGTTGACCTCGGCGTCGGCCAGGCTGCGGAAGATGGCCGCGGCCTCACCGGGCTTGTCGGGCACCCCCACGACGGTGACGCGCGCCTCGGAGAGGTCGTGGGCGACCCCGCTGATGATGGCCTGCTCCACGGGGAGTTCTCCTGTGATGAGGGTGCCGGGCTTCTGACTGAACGAGGAGCGGACGACGAGCGGCACCTGGTAGCGCCGGGCGTACTCGACGCAGCGCAGGTGCAGGATCTTCGCGCCGCAGGCAGCCAGCTCGAGCATCTCCTCGTAAGAGACGGTCAGCAGCTGGCGGGCGTCGGGCACGATCCGCGGGTCGGCGGAGTAGACGCCGTCGACATCGGTGTAGATCTCGCACACCTCGGCGCCCAGGGCGGCTGCCAACGCGACGGCCGTCGTATCGGAGCCGCCGCGACCGAGGGGGGTGATGTCCTTGGTGTCCTGGCTGACGCCGTGGAAGCCGGCCACGATGGCGATGTGACCCTTGCCGATCGCCTCGGTGATGCGGCCCGGGGTCACGTCGATGATGCGGGCCTTGCCGTGCACGCTGTTGGTGATGACCCCGGCCTGCGAGCCGGTGAAGGAGCGCGCCGAGGCCCCGAGGTTCTGGATGGCCATCGCGAGCAGCGCCATCGAGATGCGCTCACCGGCAGTCAGGAGCATGTCGAGCTCGCGACCCGGCGGCAGCGGCGACACCTGCTGGGCCAGGTCGAGCAGCTCGTCGGTCGTGTCGCCCATCGCGCTGACGACGACGCACACGTCATGACCGGCCTTGCGGGTGGCGACGATCCGCTCCGCGACCCGCTTGATGCGTTCGGCGTCGGACACGGAGGAGCCGCCGTACTTCTGCACGACCAGTCCCATGGCGCCGGAGTCTAACGAGCCCGACCTGTCGTAGCGTTCGCGCGGTGACCACCGAGACGATGGGCGACGCTCGCATCGAGCACAGCGGCAAGGGCGTGATCGCCAGCGGCGTGCGCCGGGCCTTCGGCCCCGTCGAGGCCGTCAAGGGCATCGACCTCACCGCCAACCCGGGCGAAGTGACGGCACTGGTCGGGCCCAACGGTGCCGGCAAGACCACGTTGCTCCTGGTGCTGGCGACCCTGCTGGTGCCCGATGCGGGCGAGGTGCGCGTCGCCGGCTACGACCCGGTCACCGAGCCGGACGCGGTGCGCGCTCGGATGGGATGGTCGCCCGACTTCTTCGGCCTCTACGACAACCTCACAGCGCGGGAGTACCTCGAGTTCTGCGGCGAGGCCTACCGCCTCGGGAGGGCGGCAGCGAAGGCCCGGGCCACCGAGCTGCTCGAGCTCGCCCGCCTGCCGGAATACGCCGACCGGCCGGTCCACACCATGTCGCGGGGCCAGAAGCAGCGGCTGGGCTTGACGCGCGCCTTGGTCCACGACCCCGAGGTGCTGCTGCTCGACGAGCCGGCGTCGGGCCTCGACCCGCGCTCCCGAGTGGAGCTTCGCGAGCTGCTGCGCACCCTGGCCCGCCGCGGGACGGCGGTCATCGTGTCCAGTCACCTGCTGGGCGACCTCGAGGAGTTCGCCGACCGGGTGGTCTTCGTCGATGGCGGCCGCACCGTTGGGGAGCATCGGCTCGACCAGCTGCCGACGGGCACCCAGGTGCGCCCCTGGCGGCTGCGCGCGCTGGACACCGACCTGCTCGTGACGGCACTGCAGCGCACCGGCTACGACTTCGACCCGCCGACCCCGGCCGGCGTCGACGTCCGGCTCGGCTCCGACGAGGCAGCCGTGGCCCTCATCGCCGGACTGGTCCGCGACGGGGTTCCCATCGCGTCGTGCCAGCCGCTCGGCGGCCAGCTCGAGGCGACCTACCTGGAGCTCACCGAGGGCCAGGAGACCAAGGGGTGGCAGCAGTGACCGGCAGCGGGATCGCGACCGTCGCACGCCAGGAGTTCCGGCTGCGGATCCGCGCCGGGCGGTGGCGCTGGCTGCTGGGCGTGTGGTTCGCCGTACTGCTCGCCTTCACGCTGCTGCTGCGCGGCGCGCTGTCGAGCGGCTTCAGCGGCGACAACCTGATCTACAAGGGGACCGTGATCTATGGCGGCCTCATGCTCTTCGTGCTGGGGCTCGCTCTGCTGGTGGTGCCGGCGCTGGCCGCGCAGTCCATCAACGGGGACCGCGAGCGCGGCACCCTCGCGACGCTCCAGGTCACCCGCCTCACGGCGGCTGAGATCACGATGGGGAAGTTCGTCGCAGCCTGGGGAACCGCGCTGATCTTCCTCGCCCTCACCCTGCCGCTGGTGCTGTTCGCGATGACGCAGAAGGGGGTGCCCTTCGCTCGGGTGGTCGTTGTCACGCTCGTCATCGCGGTGCTGCTGGGCAGCGTCTGTGCGATCTCACTGGCGCTGTCGGCACTGCTGTCTCGGACGACGACCTCGGGCGTGCTGGCCTACCTCGCGGTGTTCGCCCTGACCATCGGCACCCTCATCACGTTCGGTCTGGTCACCGCCGTGACGACCGAGAAGTACACCGACAGCTATGAGCAGCCCTGCCCCTCCACCACCGATCTGACGGGGATCCCGCCCGAGGAGCAGCAGCGCATCCTGCGCGACTGCTCGGTGGGGCTGCAGACCTTCACGGCCAGCCGAAGCCGGCCGGACCGCACCTGGTGGCTGCTCGCCCCGAACCCCTTCGTCATCCTCGCCGACGCAGCACCTGCGCTGCCTAAGGAGACCGTCGCGCAGGAGCGCGAGCGCGAACGCCGGCAAGAGCGCGGCGAGCGGGTCACCGACGCCCGCGACCTCGACCCGCTCGGCCAGATCGGCTCCAACGTCCGCGACCTCCGCACACCCCCGGATCCGATCAGTAGCGGGCACACGTTCAGCGAGGGGCCGCTGCGGTCGGGCGGAGGCACGCCGGAGAAGGACCGCAAGCCGGTCTGGCCCACCGGTCTCGCCATCAACGTCCTCCTGGCGATCGGTGCCCTGTGGATCACCAAGCGCCGCCTGACCACGCCGTCGCGCAACCTCCCGCGCGGCCAGCGCGTCGCCTGACCCCCCAAAACCCTCCTTACGTCATTGCTCCTGAGCGCTGGGGTAGGGGCAGCGACTATGACGTTGCAGAGGGGTCAGCCGAAGGCCCCGTTGGGGAGGTACGGCGACATCGGCCCGGGGCGGCCCCGCAGGCAGATGGACGCACCGCCGTGCAGCGCCAGCCGCAGGTCGAGGCAGACGTCGATCGCCCACTGCTGCTCGGCGCTGAGCCAGTCCACCTCCACGGGGTCGGTCGCCTCCGCGACCGCAGCGATCAGCAGTCGGCGGGCCGCGTCCTCAGTGCGACCGCCGAGCCAGCCCGGCCCGCTCGGGCCCACCACGGCGAAGCCTCGATCCGCCTTCGAGTCCAGGACCAGGAGCCGCATGCCGCGATCGCGCAGCACGTGCAGGTCGCCGTCGACCGTGGCCGCGCCGCGCAGCTGTCGGAGCACGTCGTCGACGAGGTCGCGGTCGTCGTCGAACGAACCGACCCGCACCCCCGCCGCAGGGGGGAGCAGCGCCCGGGCGACAACACCTTTCCCGACGTACGCCGGGACGAGGTCGAAACCGGCGCGCCGGTAGCGACGCAGGGCCGCGGGGTCGACCGTGGAGGTGATCCACGACCGGTCGGTGGCCGTCGTGAGGGCGGCGTCCAGGAGCTGCCGGCCGACGCCGGACCCCTGGTGCGCCGGGTCGACCATGAGCAGCGAGAGGAACCAGGTGCCGTCGCGCACCAGCGCGAGCGCGCACCCCACGACCCGGTCCTGCCGGGCGGCGACCCACGACGACTCCGGGTCGGTCGCCTGGAGGTGCGCGATCCGGCGGCGGCCGTTGGTGACCTGCCGCTCGGTCACCTCGGCGACCGGCTGGCCCGTGCGACGGTCCAGGTCCTGCAGCGCCGCAACGGTCGCGAGCCCGGCGCCCGCCACGTCGTCGCTGGTCATCGGTCGGATCACGCCGACCACCCTGCCGTACGCCGCAAGCGAGGTCAGACGTCGAGGCGGCGGCGGCCCTCGAAGGCACGGCCGAGGGTGACCTCATCGGCGTACTCCAGGTCACCGCCGACCGGCAGCCCGCTCGCGAGCCGCGTGACGTTGAGGCCCATCGGCTTGACGAGACGGGCGAGGTAGGTCGCGGTGGCCTCGCCCTCGAGGTTGGGGTCGGTCGCGAGGATGAGCTCGGTGACGGTGCCGTCCTGCAGCCGGACCATCAGCTCGCGCACCCGCAGGTCGTCCGGACCGATGCCCTCGATCGGCGAGATGGCACCCCCGAGGACGTGGTAGCGACCGCGGAACTCGCGGGTCTTCTCGATCGCGACGACGTCCTTGGACTCCTCGACCACGCAGATGACCGTCAGGTCGCGGCGCGGGTCGCGACAGACCCGGCAGTCGTCCTGCTCGCTGACGTTGCCGCAGATCCGGCAGAAGCGGACCTTCTCCTTGACCTCGACGAGCGCCGTGACGAGTCGCTTGACGTCCACCGGGTCGGCGGACAGCAGGTGGAACGCGATGCGCTGCGCGCTCTTCGGACCGACCCCTGGCAACCGACCCAGCTCGTCGATGAGGTCTTGGACGACGCCCTCGTACACGTGCCTACCGCCCAGGCAGGCTGGTGCCGCCCATCAGCCCGCCCATTCCGCCCGTGACCGGGCCCATCTTGTCCGCAGCCAGGGCCTGCGCGGCCGCCGATGCGTCCCTGATCGCGGCCAGCACGAGGTCCTCGAGGCTCTCGACGTCGTCCGGATCGACGGCCTTCGGATCGATGCTGATGCCGACGACCTCCCCCGCGCCCGTGAGGCGGGCCGTGACCAGGCCGCCACCGGCGGTGCCGGTGACCTCAGTAGCCGCGAGCTCGTCCTGCGCCGCCGCGAGCTGGGCCTGCATCTTCTGGGCCTGCTTCATCAGCGCCTGCATGTTTGGCGGGCCACCCGGCTTCATCGCGCACTCCAGCTCTCGTCGGATCCATCACCAACCTAACGGGTCCACCTCGACCGGGCGGCCATCCGCAGCGCGGTCAGACCTCGCCAAGGGTGCCGACGACGCGGCCGCCGAGCTCCTTGGTGACGAGCTCGATCGCGGCGTCCTCGCCGAGGACCCGATCGCTCACCGGTGGCGGGGCGTCCGGGTCCTCCGGCTCGATCTCGTCACCGGGCGCAAAGCCCTCGTACGCCGGGGTGGCGGGCGCCGTGCCGTGCCGCTCGCCCGCCGTGCCAGTGCCCCGTGGCCGGTCACCCGAGGGCGGTGTCGCGGCCCGATCGGGCTGGCCCCCGGGCACGCACTCGAGATCAACGTCGAGCCCGAGCACGGTGCGCAGGGCGTCCTTGACGAAGTCCGGGCTGGACCCGGCCTGGAAGGCCCGCAGGGTGCCCGTGTGGGCGAAGGCCAACGTGAGCGTGCGGCCGGTGAGGGCCTGCACCTGCGCATCGACGAGCTGGGTCCACGCCACCCGCTTGACCTTGCTGACGGCCTCGAGCACGGCATCCCACGCACTGCGCACGGCGGCGACGTCCAACCCACCGGTCACCGGCGCGCTCGCCTCGGCCCCCGCCGCGATGGGAGCCGCGATCGCAGCCGCCGGCGCGGAACCAGGGGGCGCCTCCGCCTCCGGTCGGGCAGCCGGTGCGGCAGCCGCGGTGCTGGCACCGCCCCCCAGC
>JBKKBU010000236.1:0-9641 GCA_046713755.1 Mycobacteriales bacterium | reverse complement strand
CGCAGCCAGAGACCAAGCGGCGGTGCTTCGTCGCGGTTGAGGCTCGGCAGGGCCGGGTTGCGGTCAGGGTCGCGGGACGAGTCGCGGGACGGGTCGCGTGACCAGGTCAACCGGTGGGCCGGCCACTCGTCGTCGCCGGGCACGACGAAGCGCCCGCCGAGCGTGGTGATGCGATCGAGGTCCTTGGCGGGAGGACGGCCCAGCACCCGGCTCTGGGCACCGGCGAGCACGGCGGCGGACAAGGGGGCCACGGGGGCCCCGGCCAGCAGCCGCTGCCAGACCTCGACGGTGCCCATGGCCGCGACGGCCGCGGCCAGGGCTTCCGAGCCCGGCTCGAACGCCCGGGACAGTCCAGCGCGGGCGGCCCGGTCGGTGACTGTCACGCAGCGACTCCGACGCCGTGCTCGCCGAGGCGGTAACCCAGGGCCATGGCGACGTGCTCCTCCGCCGGTTGCCCGGCGTCGAGCAGGTCGGCCAGCGTCCAGGCCACGCGGAGCACCCGCCCGAAGCCGCGGGCGGTGAGCGCGCCGGTGTCGAGAGCAGCCTCGAGCGGTCTCATCGCGCCACGGGCTAGCGGCCAGTGCTCGCGCAGCATCGGGACAGGCACTTGCCCGTTGACCCGCCACGGGGTGCCAGCGAGGCGTTGCAGTGCGCGGCCACGGGCATGCTCCACCCGGGCCGCGATGGCCGCGCTCGGCTCGCCCCGACCGCCCTCCGACATGATCTCGGCCTTGGTGATGCGCGGGACCTCGACGTGCAGGTCGATCCGGTCGAGCAGCGGCCCGGACAGCTTGGCGAGGTAGCGCCGCCGCCGGTCCGGCGGGCAGGTGCAGTTCTTGGCCTGCTGACCGCACGGACACGGGTTGGCCGCTAGCACCAGCGTGAAGCGCGCCGGGTAGACGGCCGTGCCGCCAACCCGGGTGATGCGCAGCTGACCGCTCTCCAGCGGCTGACGCAACGCGTCGAGGACACCGGAGTTGAACTCCGGCGCTTCGTCGAGGAACAACACCCCGTGGTGGGCGAGGCTGGCGGCGCCGGGGCGGGCGATCCCGCTGCCGCCGCCGACGATCGACGCCATCGTCGCGCCGTGGTGCGGCGATTGGAACGGCGCCCATCGGATCAGCGGCTGCGTCGCCGGCAGCACCCCCGCCACGGAGTGGATAGCGGTGACCTCCAGCGCCTGCTCGAGCGCGAGCGGTGGCAGCAGGCCCGGCAGTCGGGCAGCGCACATCGTCTTGCCCGATCCGGGCGGACCGAGCAGCAGCGCGTGGTGGCCGCCGGCCGCGACGACCTCCATGGCGGTGCGCCCCACCACTTGACCGGCGACGTCGCTCATGTCCGCGACGTCGCGGATCGGCTCGTCGAGCAAGGCAAGCTGGGTCGGCCCGGTCGGCTGGATCTCGTCGCACAGCCACGCCACTAGGTCGTTCAGCGAAGCCACCCCGACCGCCTCAACATCGGGGAGCAGCCGCGCTTCGGCGAGGTTGGCGGTAGGCACCACGACGTGCGTGAAGCCGGCCCTAGCGGCGGTGAGGACCGCGGGCAGGATGCCGGCCACCGGCCGCACGCGGCCGTCGAGCCCCAACTCCCCGATCATCGCGACGGCAGCGACCCGATCGGCGGGGACCACACCATCCGCGGCCAGCACCGCACAGGCCAGCGCGAGGTCGAAGCCGCTGCCCTTCTTGGGAAGCGACGCGGGACTCAGTCCCAGGGTGATCCTTGCCGCGGGCCAGGGGTGCCGGGAGTTGACGATCGCCGCCCGCACCCGGTCACGCGCTTCCCCGAGCGAGGCGTCGGGCAGCCCGGTCAACGTGGTGCACGGAATGCCCTGGGCGAGATCGGCCTCGACCTCGACGACGTGACCCTCGAGCCCCACCAGGGCCACCGAGAAGCTCCGGGCAATCGCCATCAGAAGGCCCCTTGCAGATGGGTGAGCTCCGGCGCGGCTCCGCGGCGACGGACGATCGACACCACGTCGAAGCGCAACGCACCCCGATGACCCTCGGGTCGGTGGTCCGACAGCCACGTCACCGCGAGTCGGTGGATCCGGCCGGCCTTCAGAGCCGTCACCGCCTCGCTCGGGACCCCGAAGCCGGTGCCGCTACGGGTCTTCACCTCGACGAAGCAGACCGTCCCGTCGGGGGCGAGCGCCACCAGGTCTAGCTCACCCCTCACGGGGTGCATGCACCGCCAGTTGCGGTCGAGCAGCTCGTATCCCGCTGCCACCAAGTGGTCGGCGGCGAGCCCCTCGCCGTACCGACCCAACTCTGTCCGGTCCACCCCGACCACCTCCGGGGCAGAACCTCACCCGACAGGGCTGGTCAGCGGAAGCGACGTACGGCGACCTGTGGAGGCCGCTACTGCCCTGTGGACGGAGTGCGGGCGCCCTGGACCACGCCGTGGCCCTCGCTGGTGCCCGGCGCCGCGTCGTGGGCGGCAACCGGCACGTCCTGGGGGTCGCCGACACCGGAAAGGCCGCTCCGGTTGGGGGCCATCCGGGCGGCGCTCGCGACGACGTCGGTGTCCTGCTCCTCCGGGCTGTCGCTCACATCGCCACCGCCGTGCAGCCAGCGATCGCCGGCATCGGGGTGCGACGGTGCCTGCGGGTCGGCCGCGCCCACAGTCATCGCCGACGGGTCGGCAGCCACGGGGTGCACGTGCTCGGCAGCCCGCTGGTTGGCGGCCGGGGAGCCACCGTCGGTGCGGTCCTCGAGGTCGACACTGCCCTCGTCGCGGGTGTCGTCCGGGGTGTTCATCTCGCCAGGCTGCTCACTCATGAGCACCTTCTACCCCGGATCCGCCCATGATCAACGCCGCCGTTCCCACGGTTTCTGTGCCTCAGGACCGCGGGGAGTCCGGCGTTGATCACCGGTGGGAGGGGGTGGGTGGGGGCGCGGTCAGCTGTTGGGGAGCTCCAGGTCGGGCTTCTCGAGCTTCTCGACGTTGACGTCCTTGAACGTCAAGACCCGCACGGACTTCACGAAGCGCGCGGGGCGGTACATGTCCCACACCCAGGCGTCGGTGAGGGTCAGCTCGAACCAGACCTCGCCGTCGCCGCCCGCACCGGTCGTGCGCGGCTGCACGTCGACGGCGTTGGCGAGGTAGAAGCGCCGCTCGGTCTCGACGACGTAGTCGAACTGCCGGACGATGTCGCGGTACTCCCGGTAGAGCTGCAGCTCCATCTCGGTCTCGTACTTCTCGAGATCTTCTGCACTCATGTGGCAGCACTCATGCCTGTGGCAGCACTCATGCCGGCACCACCTGCGTCTGCATCGGGCCATTCTGCCTGAAGATCGCCGCGCGCTGGGCCGACCGCACGTTGACGTAGGAGAAGCGGTGCTCCGGGCACGGGCCGTGCTCATTCAGCGCCGCCTGGTGGTCGGCCGTGCAGTAGCCCTTGTGGACGTCGAAGCCGTACGCCGGGTAGCGGCGGTGCAGCCCGGTCATCAGCCGGTCGCGGGTCACCTTGGCGACGACCGAGGCTGCCGCGACGCAGGCCGCCACGCGGTCGCCCTTCCACACCGCGAGGGCGGGTGCCGGCATGCCGGGGATCGGGAAGCCGTCGGTGAGGACGTACGACGGACACGGGTCGAGCCGGCCGACCGCGGTCCGCATCGCCTCGACGTTCATCACGTGCAGTCCCCGCGCGTCGACGACCTGCGGCGGGATCACCACGACCGACCAGCACAGCGCCCGGCGCACCACCTCGTCGTACGCCCGGTTTCTGGCCTTCTCGGTGAGCAGCTTGGAGTCGGCCAGGCCGGGGACCTCACCGCGGCGGCCCTGCGGCAGGACGACTGATGCGATCACCAGCGGTCCAGCACAGGCGCCGCGACCGGCTTCGTCGGCGCCGGCGACGTGGTCGAAGCCGTTGCGCTGCAGCACCCGCTCGAAGGCCCACAGGCCGTTCTCGGAGCGCACGACGGGGCGGGTCGCGATCATCAACCGACCCGATCGAGCAGGTCGGCGAGGACGGCCGGGTAGACGGTGTCCTTGGTCGTGCGCAGGTCGGCGCGGGTCCACCAGCGGTGGTCGAGCACGAAGGACTGCTCCAGCTCGCTGAAGCCCGCGGTGTCGACCTCGTGGGCGTCGATGTGGGCGACGAAGAACTGGCCGGTCTGGCGATAGCGGCGCCCCTCGAGGGAGAACTCGACGGTCGCTTCGTGCACCGGCCCGGTGAGATCGTCGACGGACAGCTGCAGTCCGGTCTCCTCGAAGACCTCGCGGACGGCGCCGTCGCGGGGGGACTCCCCCGCCTCGAGGCCACCGCCTGGGGTGAACCACCAGGAACCGGCATCGGGTTCCGCAGGATCACAGCCGAGGAAGAGCAACACCCGGTCCTGTCCGTCCAGCAACAGCACGCGGGCGGCCGCCCGCTCGATGACCGCCTGGACCTCACCGCCGCTCATGACGGCCCAGGGTAAGGGGCTGTCAGCCCCGGTGGCGGGACGCGCGGAAGCGGCGCCGGACCGCGACCACGGGGAGCGCACCGATCAGGCCGAGGGCCAGCGGGGCGCCAGCAGCGGCGGAGCCGGTCAGCGCCAGGCCCTGCACGTCGAAGGTGTCGGGCTTCCCGAGGCCGCCGAAGCGGTCGAGCGGCCAGACGATGACGAAGGCCCGGCCGATCACCTTGTCGGTCGGGACGGTGCCGTTGTTCTTGTCCGTGATGTGGGCGCGGGAGTCGCTCGAGGCGCCGCGGTGGTCGCCGAGCACCCACAGCCGGCCCTCGGGGACCAGCACGCCCGGGGCGCCCGCCGGGCAGGCCTGCGGTCCGGTTCCGGCCGCGCAGAACTCCATCTTGTCGTTCTCGAAGAGGTAGCCCTCGGTGAGCTCGACGGGAGCAGCGGCGCCCTTCGGCTGGACAGTCACGTTGCCGTTGGTGCAACACGCGACCCGGTCGCCCTCGACCCCGATGACGCGCTTGATGAAGGCGCGACTGGTCGGCGGGCCGACACCGAGCGCCCGGCTGATGCCGCGCAGCGCCTTCTGCACGCCGTTGCTCGGCGGCTCGATGATGGTCGTCTCGGGCTCGAAGTTGTCCAGGCCGTTGAAGACGACGATCTCGCCGCGCTGGATGTCGCGGTAGCGGTAGACGACCTTGTTGACCAGCACCCGGTCCTGCAGCTCCAGGGTCTGCTGCATGGAGCCCGACGGGATGTAGAACGCCTGGATGACGAAGCTCTTGATGAGCAGTGCCAGACCGAGGGCGATCACCACCAGGAACGGCAGCTCCTTGAAGAACGAGCCGTGCGCCTGCTTGTCCTGCTTGCGGTGCTTGCCGGGAGCCACCTCGGCGGCCTTCGGAGCGTCACCGAAGTCGGGAGCATCTGCGTCCGGGGTCACGGGGAGTCAGCCAGCCTGTCGGTTGTGAGGGCGGGGGCCGACGTGCCCGTCAGGACGTGGCGTCGACGACGGCGGGCTCGGCTGCGGGGGCGGCCGGAGCAGCAGCCATGGCGGCCGCGCCCTTAGCGGGCACCGCGTCGCGCTTCTCCTTGATCTTGGCCTTCTTACCCCGCAGCTCGCGCAGGTAGTAGAGCTTGGCGCGCCGCACGTCACCGCGGGTCACGACCTTGATGCTCTCGATGACCGGCGTGTGGACGGGGAAGGTGCGCTCGACGCCGACGCCGAAGCTGACCTTGCGGACCGTGAAGGTCTCGCGGATGCCGCCGCCCTGCCGCCGGATCACGACGCCCTGGAAGTGCTGCACGCGGGAGCGGTTGCCCTCGACGACACGGACACCGACATCGAGGGTGTCGCCGGGGCGAAAGTCCGGGACATCGCTACGCAGCTGCGAGGCGTCGAGGTCGTCGAGGGTGTGCATCTCGGGTCACTTCCATCGGGGCGCACGACAAGCACGCCAGTGTCGTTGAGCAGGTTTCACAGGGGAGCGCCGCCCGCGCTGAGCGGCGGCTGCAGCCCTCTACTCTGCCACACCCGGCGGGTCGGCATCAAAGCCAGGCTGGTCACAGGCGTCGGCCTCGATCTCGGCGAGGACCGCTCGGTCGCGAGCATCCCAGGTGGCGTCCAGCGCAGGGAGCAGCTCAGGTCGTCGTACGGCGGTGCGGCGGAGTGCCTCGTCGCGCCGCCAACGCGCGATCGCGGCGTGGTCGCCTGACGTCAGCACGGCGGGTACGTCGAGTCCCTGCCACGTCGCAGGCCGGGTGTACGCCGGACCCTCGAGCAGCCCGTCGTGGTGCACCGGGCTGAAGCTGTCCTCCTCGTGGGACGCCTGGTTGCCGAGCACGCCGGGAAGCAGTCGGGCGACCGCCTCCACGATGACCAGCACCGCCGCCTCACCGCCGGCCAGGACGTAGTCACCAATGGACACCTCGTCGACCCGCATGCGGGTCGCGGCGTGCTGCGCAACCCGGTCGTCGATGCCTTCGTAGCGACCGCAGGCGAACAGCAGCCACGGCTCGAGCGCGAGCTCGTGGGCCATCGCCTGGGTGAACGGTCGGCCGCTCGGGGTGGGAACCACCAACCGGGGCTGGGGACCGCCCGGCGGAGCGACTGCATCCAGCGCCTGGCCCCAGGGCTCGGGCTTCATGAGCATCCCCGGCCCACCGCCGTAGGGGCTGTCGTCGACGGTGCGGTGGACGTCGGACGTCCAGGTGCGCAGGTCGTGCAGGGCGACCTGCAGCAAGCCCTTGTCCTGCGCCTTGCCCAGCAGGCTGACCCCCAGCGGGGCGAGGTAGTCCGGGAAGATCGTGACGACGTCGATCCGCACGATCAGGCCTCGTCGGGGCTGGCCGTCAGGTCCAGCAGGCCGGCCGGCGGGTCGACGACGACCCGGCCGCCGGGGACGTCCACCACCGGGACCATCGCCTTGAGGAACGGCACCAGCAGCTCCGGCGTACCCGCTCCTCGATCGATGGTGAGCACATCGCCCTGCGGGAGGTGGAGCACGTCGCTGACGGTGCCGAGAGCGGTGCCGTCGGGCAGCGACGCGGCGAGGCCGCGCAGCTGGAAGTCGTGGAACTCGTCGGGGTCCTCGATGTCGCCGAGTTCAGCGACAGGGACGCACAGCAGGGTGTCGCGGAGCGCCTCGGCGGCGCTGCGATCGGGTACGCCGACAAAGGCCACCACGAGGCGGCCACCCTGCCAGCGGGAGCTCTCGACCGTGAGCGGACCGCGCTCCGCCGGGTCGGTCACGAGGACCGACCCGGCGGCGTAGCGCGTCTCGGGGTCGTCGGTGCGCACCTCGACGGTGACCTCACCGCGGATCCCCTGCGGCTTGCCGATGCGGCCGATGACCACGTTGTCGAGGTCGGGCCCGGCATCGGGCGTCAGCACCGTCTTACCGGACCTCGTCGGTGTCGACGACGTCCACCCGCACCCCGCGACCACCGAGGGCGGTCATGACGGTGCGCAGGGCCTTGGCGGTCCGACCGTTGCGGCCGATCACCTTGCCGAGGTCCTCCGGGTTGACCCGCACCTCGAGGGTGCGGCCGCGCCGGTTGGTGACCATGTCGACGGTGACGTCGTCGGGGTTGTCGACGATGCCCTTAACCAGGTGCTCGAGGGCGTTCTCGAGCACTACTCGGCCTTGTCCTCGGACGGAGCGTCCGATGTGTCGGTGGAGTCGGGTGCGGCAGCCTCAACAGCGGCGACCGGCTCGTCCGCAGCGGCCTCGACCGGAGCGGCCGGGGTCTCCTCGACGGCGGGTGCCTCGGCCGGAGTCTCCGCAGCGGGAGCCTCCGCAGCCGGGGTCTCGGCAGCCGGGGTCTCCGCAGCCGGGGTCTCCGTGGCAGCCTCGTCGGCCTTCTTCGGAGCGGCCTTCTTCTTCGGGGTCGTCGCGGCACCAGCGGCCTCGACGCCCTCGCGGGCAGCAGCCTCGAAGATGGCCTTCTTGTCGGCCTTCGGGGCGGCCACCAGCATGGGCGGCGGCGCCGGGAGGCCCTTGAACTTCTGCCAGTCACCGGTGACCTTGAGGATCGCCGTCACGGGCTCGGTCGGCTGGGCGCCGACCCCCAGCCAGTAGGCGGCGCGCTCGGCGTCGACCTCGATGAAGGAGGGGTCTTCCTTGGGGTGGTACTTGCCGATCGTCTCGATGGCGCGACCTTCCCGCTTGGTGCGGGCGTCGGCGACGACGATGCGGTAGTAGGGCGCGCGCATCTTGCCTAGGCGCATGAGCTTGATCTTGACGGCCACGGGGTGTTGCTCCAGTCGTACGGGCGTGGGTGAGCGGCCGTGGAGCGCGTGGGGGTGCGCTGCGGCCGCATCGTGCGGACCCGCTGGGGACGGGTAGAGGGCCGTCGTCCAGCGGTGACTCGCTCATCAGTGTGCCAGAGCGGCCGCCCGGGCCGCGGGTGAGCGACCTCACAGGGGTCCGAGCCGCTCAGCCCTGTTGCGGGCCGCGGGCCGCTGCGACTCTGGTGACATGACCGCGCTGCTCGACACCAGCCCACCCGGGCCGCTGGCGAGCCCGTGGTCCGAGCCCGGCCTCCGGGTGCTGTTCACCGCCTCGACGACCGCCCGGCTCGCCAACGAGTCGGCCCGGGTGGCCATGGTCCTGCTGGTCCTCGCCCGGACCGACTCCCCCGCCCTGGCTGGCGCGGTCGTGGGCGCCGCGACGATCCCGTCGCTCGTCACCGGACCGCTGCTCGGGGCCTGGCTCGACCGCACCAGCCACCGCCGGCGGGCGTTCGTGGCCAACCAGGTGCTGTTGTTGCTGGCCCTGCTGGGCCTGCTCGCGGTCACCTCGTCGACCCCGGCCGTCCTCATCATGGGACTTGGGCTGGCCGCCGGACTGACTTCCCCGGTGCTCACCGGCGGGTTCACCGGCCTCATCGCGCCGCTGGTCCCGGCCGCCGCTCTTCGCCGGGCGTACGGCGCCGAGGCCACCTCCTACAACGTCGCTGCCGTCGCCGGGCCGGCACTGGCCGGTGTGCTGGCCGGGCTGGTGGACCCCGCTGCCGCGGTGGCGGCCGCGGCCGCGCTGTCCTTCGTGGCGTTGCTGCTGGTGCTGCGGGTCCCGATGCCCTACGTCGGTGGCGCCCCGGGCACTCCCGGGATCGTCCGGGCGGTCGGCGCCGGCCTGCGGCACCTGGTCAGCACCCCGCCGCTGCGCGCAGTCACCCTCGCCACCACCCTGAGCTTCGGGGGCATCGGCGCCCTTCCCGTCGTCTTCCCAGTCCTCGCGGTCGAGCTCGGCGCCGGTGCCGCAGCCGCGGGCGCGATGTTCAGCACGTTCGCCCTGGGTGCGCTGGCCGGCTCGCTGGCCACCGCCGCGCGCACGCCGCGCACCGGCCCCTTACGAACCGCGCTGCGCGGCATCGCCGGCCTGGCGGTGGTGTTCGCGGCGCTGGCGATCGCACCCAACCTGGCTACGGCGCTCGTCCTCATCATGGTCGCGGGCGTGCTCGAGGGACCGGTCCTCGCCGCGACCCTGACCGTGCGCGAGCTGCACACCCCTGCCTGGATGCGCACCCAGGTCGTCACGACGGCGGCCAGCATCAAGTTCGGAGCGTTCGCGCGCGGCAGCGCCCTCGCGGGAGCCGTTGTCGCCACCGCCGGCCCGGGGGCCGGGCTTGCCGTCGTGGCAGGAGCCCAGGTCCTCGGGCTGGCAGCCGGCCTGCTCGGCCGCCGGGCCTAACCGCCCTGTCGACCGCTGTACCGCCTGCGGCATGCCCCGCCGA
>JBKKBU010000235.1:0-6193 GCA_046713755.1 Mycobacteriales bacterium | reverse complement strand
GCGCGATCCCGCTCCGTCGTACGCGCTTGCAGTGGTGGGTCGCCTGTCTGACCCTCGACAAGAGGTCGACGGGGTTCTTCGGCGTAGCGCAAAACGCGGCTACGATGTCGACTTCCGCCCTTGTCGTGACCCCTCGTCGGGCGTGTCCACCTCTCCCCTGATGGAAGGCCCCGCCAGCCTCATGGCCCGCGCCACCTCGTCCATGTCGTTCCTCGGCCGTGACATGGCCGTCGACCTCGGAACGGCCAACACCCTCGTCTACGTCCGCGGTCGCGGCGTCGTCCTCAACGAACCCAGCGTGGTGGCGATCAACACCAACACCAAGGGCATCCTCGCGGTCGGCACCGAGGCCAAGCGGATGATCGGTCGTACGCCAGGCAACATCGTGGCGATCCGCCCGCTCAAGGACGGCGTCATCGCCGACTTCGACACCACCGAGCGCATGCTGCGCTACTTCATCCAGAAGGTGCACAAGCGTCGCCACTTCGCCAAGCCGCGCATCGTCATCTGCGTGCCCTCGGGCATCACGGGTGTCGAGCAGCGCGCGGTGAAGGACGCCGGCTACCAGGCCGGAGCGCGCAAGGTCTACATCATCGAGGAGCCGATGGCTGCTGCGATCGGTGCTGGCCTGCCGGTCCACGAGCCGACCGGCAACATGGTCGTGGACATCGGCGGCGGCACCACCGAGGTGGCGGTGATCTCGCTGGGCGGCATCGTCTGCAGCCAGTCGATCCGCACCGGTGGCGACGAGCTCGACAGCTCGATCATCTCCTACGTGAAGAAGGAGTACTCGCTGATGCTCGGCGAGCGCACCGCCGAGGAGATCAAGATGGCGAGCGGCTCGGCCTACCCGATGCCCGACGAGCCGCACGCCGAGATCCGCGGCCGCGACCTCGTCAGCGGTCTGCCGAAGACGATCGTCGTCAGCGCCGAGGAGATCCGCAAGGCCATCGAGGAGCCGGTCAACGCGATTGTCGATGCGGTCAAGAACACCCTCGACAAGTGCCCGCCCGAGCTGTCCGGCGACGTGATGGACCGTGGCATCGTGCTCACCGGCGGCGGCGCGCTGCTGCGCGGCCTCGACGAGCGGCTCAAGCACGAGACCGGCATGCCGGTCCACATCACCGAGAACCCACTGCACTCCGTCGCCATCGGTTCCGGCAAGTGCGTCGAGGAGTTCGAGGCCCTGCAGCAGGTCCTCATCTCCGAGCCCCGCCACTAGTCGTTGCGCGGGTCACGGCAGCTCCGGCTGCTGCTCGTCCTGCTCGTGCTCACCGCCTTCACGCTGACCACGCTTGACTACCGGGCTGGCGAGGGGTCGCCGTTCGGGGCCCTGCGACGCGGTGCGGACGCGGTCTTCGGACCGGCTCAGCGGGCTTTCGGCGGCGCCGCCCGGTCGGTGGGCGACGCGCTCGGAGGGCTGCCGAACATCGGCACCTACAAGGGCGACAACGAGGACCTCAAGGCGGAGAACGAGCGACTCAAGGCGCTGCTCGCCGAGACCGACGACCTGCGCCGGCTCGAGCAGCAGTGGAACAGCCTGCTCAAGCTCAAGGACTACGGCACCTACACCGTGGTGCCGGCCCGGGTCTCGGCGCTCGCGACCTCCTTCGGGTTCGAGAAGACGGTCACGCTGGATGCCGGCTCCAAGGACGGGATTGCCGTCGATCAGCCGGTGGTGAACGGCCAGGGCCTGGTAGGTCGGGTCAAGCGGGTCGGGCCCTACACCTGCACCGTGGTCCTTGTCACCGACAAGCTGTTCACCGTGGGGGCCCGACTCGACAAGCGGGGCACCTTCGGCTTCGCCACCGGGGACGGCGGCGAGGCGATGCTGCTGAAGATCCCGTCGCGGGACGCCAAGGTGGAGGTGGGTGACCTGCTGCTGTCCGACAGCTCCACCGTCGCGGTGCCCGGGATCCCGGTCGGCCGGGTCACCAAGATCCGCACTGGCGTGGGCGCACTGGCGCGCCAGGCCGACGTCGCGCCGCTGGTCGACCTCGGCTCGCTCGACGTCGTCGGGGTCGTCACCGACGGCCCGCGCTCCACGCCTCGACTGCCGATCCCGCCGTCACCGGTGCCGCTGCCGCCGACCCCACGGCCGAGCGCGACCGCGTCGGCCTCGCCGTCGCCCACGACCTCCCCCCGGTGACGCCGTCCCGGTTCCTGTTCGGGGCCGTGAGCCTGTTGACCGCGTTGCTGATCCAGACGACCGTGGTGGCCCGGCTGCCCTTGCCCGGTGCGGCGCCCGATCTGATGCTCGTGCTGGTCGTGGCCTTTGCGATCGTCGAAGGTCCGCTCTCGGGGCTGGTCACCGGCTTCGTGGCCGGCCTGCTGGTCGACCTGCTGGCGACCCACGAGGTCGGCCGGCTGGCGCTCGCCTTCGCGTTGGCCGGCTACCTCACCGGCATGCTCAGGGACGACACGGAGCGGTCCGTGCTGCTGCCCTTCGGAGCCGTTGCTCTCGGTGGGGTGGTGGCACTCGGGATCTACGCCGCCGAGGGCGTCCTGCTCGGTGACGCCCGCATCACCTGGGCCGCGACGGGGCTCGGACTGGTGACGTCGGTCCCTTACGATGTGGTCCTCACGCCGTTCGTGGTCCCCGTCGTCGGAGCACTGGTCCGACGACTCGACCTGGACCCGCTGCGGCGCTGACCAGCACCTGAACCCCGCCCGACCTGACCTGCGGTGAGGAGCCATCCCGCGTGAGCGATCGCTCAGGACTGCGGCTGTTCGTCTTGCAGGTCCTGGTGGTCTCGATCCTCGCGACCCTGCTCGGTCGGCTCTGGTACCTGCAGGTCTACCAAGGTGACGACTACGCGAAGGCGGCGGCTTCCAACCGGATCCGCGAGGTCATCACGCCGGCGCCACGCGGCGTCATCGTGGACGCCAGGGGACGCACCCTCGTCGACAACCGCACTGCGCTCGTCGTGTCCGTCAACCGCTCGATCCTGCGGCTCGAGAAGGACCGCGGCAAGCAGGTGCTCGATCGACTCGGTGGCATCGTCGGCGTGCCGGCGGTCGAGCTCACCAAGACGATCGCCCCCTGCGGCAAGGACAACCGGCCGCCGACCTGTTGGAACGGCTCGCCGTATCAACCGGTCCCCGTCAAGGCCTACGGCACCGAGGACCGCAAGGAGCTCGAGAAGGTCCTCATGATCGAGGAGCACCGCGAAGACTTCCCGGGCGTGACGGCAGAGTTCCGCGCCGTCCGGGAGTACCCCATGGGGACGTCGGCGGCCCATTTGCTCGGCTACCTCGGGCCCATCTCCGACGACGAGCGCAAGCAGCCGGGCTACGCGAAGGCGGTCTCCACCGCCGAGGTCGGCCGAACCGGGGTGGAGCAGGTCTACGACGCGGCGCTGCGCGGCCGGGACGGCGTACAGCAGCTGCTCGTCGACAAGGACGGCAACGTCACCGGGGAGCAGGTGGAGGGCTCGACCGAGGCCACAGCGGGGGACCAGCTCGTCCTCTCGATCGACCGAGGCGTGCAACAGGTGGCCGAGAAGGCGTTGACCGACGCCGTCGCCAAGGCCCGCAGCACCAAGGCCCGCTGCCGGTCGGACACCGACGTGTGCGGCAACCTCAAGGCGGACTCCGGTGCGGTCGTCGTGCTGGAGGCCAAGACCGGCCGGGTGATCGCGATGGCGAGCTACCCGTCGTACAACCCGGTCGAGTTCGTCGGTGGCATCACGACGGCGAAGTACAAGGACCTGGTCGACCAGACCAAAGGTGCTCCGCTGATCAACCGGCCCGTACAGGGGCTGTTCTCGCCGGCGTCGACGTTCAAGGTCATCTCGACAGCGGCGGCGGTCGAGAGCGGCCACTACCCGCTCGGCGGCAGCTATCCTTGCCCGGGCGCCTATGCGCCGCTCAACGGCAAGAAGAACTTCGAGGGCCGCGGGCTCGGGACCATCAACCTGCGCACGGCGCTGGTGAAGTCCTGCGACACGATCTACTACAAGTTCGCCTACGAGCAGTGGGTGCGAGACGGACGCAACAACCCCGTCCCCAACCCGGGTGACTTCCTCTACAAGATGGCCAAGGGTTTCGGCCTCGGCCAGCGGACCGGCATCGACCTGCCGAGTGAGAAGCAGGGGCGGGTGGAGGACCGGGCCTTCAAGAAGTCGTTCTGGGAGGACACCAAGGACGACTACTGCGCCGGGGCGGCCCGGCGGAAGAAGGGCACCTACCTGCAGTTGCTCGCGGAGGACCAGTGCCGCGACGGCTTCCGGCTCCGCGGCGGTGACACCGCCAACTTCGCCATCGGGCAGGGCGGCAGCCTGCTCACCCCGCTGCAGCTCGCGACCGTCTACGGCGCGGTCGGCAACGGCGGCACGCTCGTCACGCCCACGGTCGCGCGGGCTCTGCTGTCCGCCGACGGCACCCGGGTCACGCCGATCCTGCAGCCGCCGCGCGGCAAGGTGCCCGTGTCCAAGCAGGTCCTCGACTACATGCGCGATGCCTTGGCCGGTGTGACCCAGCCAGGCGGAACCGCTGGGCGCTCCTTCGCCGGGATGCCGCTCGCAGTGGCCGGCAAGACCGGCACCGCCGAGGTCGACGGCAAGCAGGACACCTCGTGGTTCGCGTCCTTCGCGCCGGCCACCAACCCGGATCTCGTCGTCGTCGGGATGGTCAGCCAGGGCGGCACCGGTGGCACCGTCGCGGCCCCGATGGTGGCCGACGTCTACAAGGGCATCTACGGCTTCAGTGGTCGCAAGGCGGCACTGCCGGGTGGCAAGCTCCCCGCCCTGCTGCCCCGGGTCCGGCCCGACGGCCTCATCGCCGCCCCCGGAGCGAAGGTCGCCGGGCCCGCGCCGCCCGTGACCGCGCCCTACGTCAAGCCCTCTCCGGTGCCGAAGGAGCAGTCCGCGCCAGAGCCCTCCGCCACTCCGGTGCAGGCGTTGCGCGGCCGGTCGGCGCCAACCCTGGTGGCCGTGCTGCCCCGGCGTACGACCAGGGTCTTGACGTGACGGACTGGTCGACGCCCCGCGTCGCACCGATCTCGCTGCGACCTCGGTCGGCGTCGCTGCGCGAGCGGGCGATCGCGCGGGAGTCGCCGCTTCGCAACCTCGACTGGTGGCTGGTCATCGCTGTCGTGGCGCTGATCGGGATGGGCGCGCTGCTCGTGTGGTCAGCGACCAAGCAGCGGATGATCAACGCCGGGGTCGACCCGCAGACCTTCCTGAAAAAGCACGTCATCAACGCGGTGATCGGGCTGCTGCTGGGCTCGGCCGCTGCCCTCGTCGACTACCGATCGCTGCGGGCCTACGCGCCGTTCATCTACGGGCTGTCGTGCCTGGGATTGCTCGCCGTCCTGTCGCCGCTCGGCTCGGTCATCAACGGCTCGCGCTCGTGGATCGTCCTGCCGGCCGGCTTCCAGGTGCAGCCGTCGGAGTTCGCCAAGGTCGCCCTGGTCGTCGGCATGGCGATGCTGCTCGGGGAGAAGCGCGACGGCGAGGTGGCGCCGCGCAACTCGGACGTGCTGCTGCTGCTCGGGCTCGCCGTCATCCCGATGGGGCTGATCATGCTGCAGCCCGACCTGGGCACGATGCTGGTCTTCACCTTCGTCATCCTCGGGGTGCTGGCCGTGGCCAACGCCCCGGGTCGCTGGATCGGCGGGCTGCTGCTGCTCGGCGTCGCCGTGTCGTTCGCCGCCGTCCAGCTGGACGTTCTGAAGGACTACCAGCTGGACCGCTTCGCGGCGTTCGCCGACCCTGGCCTGGACCCGCGCGGTGCCGGCTACAACGTCAGCCAGGCCCGCATCGCGATCGGCTCGGGCGGGTTCTTCGGCAAGGGCCTGTTCCAGGGGACGCAGACCAACGGCCGCTTCATCCCGGAGCAGCAGACCGACTTCGTCTTCACGGTCGCGGGCGAGGAGCTCGGGCTGATCGGCGCCGGGGCGGTGATCCTGCTGCTCGGGGTCGTCCTGTGGCGCGGGCTGCGGATCGCCCGGCTGACCAACGACACCTTCGGTCGGCTGGTCGCAGCGGGCGTCGTGTCGTGGTTCGCGTTCCAGAGCTTCGTCAACATCGGGATGACGCTCGGGATCATGCCGGTGACGGGGCTGCCACTGCCGTTCGTCAGCTACGGCGGGTCGGCCATGTTCGCCAACCTGATGGCCGTCGGGCTGCTCCAGAACGTCCACATGCGCAGCCGGGAGCTCTAACCGACCGTCCCACGCCCCCGCCCCGCC
>JBKKBU010000234.1:0-3365 GCA_046713755.1 Mycobacteriales bacterium | reverse complement strand
GTCAGACCAGCCGGTCTTGTCGTGGATCAGGCCCGCTTCGTACTCGTTGGTGAACAACCAGTCGGCCCCCTCGACGAGCGAGCGGATCGCCTGGCCGTCGAGGAAGGAGAGCGTCTGCGAAGGGTCTGCCACGAAGGCCACGCCGCGGGCCCGGCACTCCGCGGTGTGGCGCAGCATCGCCCCCGGGTCGTTGGGGGCCACCACGACGAGGTCGACGGCGCCCAGCGGCGCGAGCTCGATGCCGGCGGCCTCGGACATCGCACCGGGGTAGAAGGCGCCGATCTGGTTCTGGTCGCTGTCGGTCGTCACGGTGAAGCGCGGGGAGGCGAGCGTCTCGCTCACGCGGACCCCGGAGGTGTCGACGCCGTGGTCGGTCAGCCACTGGAGGTAGTCGCTCGCGTCCTTGCCGACCGAGCCGACCAGCAGCGGGCGCTGGCCGAGGACCCCCATCCCGAAGGCGATGTTGGCGCCGGTGCCGCCGCGTCGGACCTGCAGGTCCGAGGCCAGGAAGACCAGGCTGATCTTGTCCAGCTGGTCAGGCAGGATCTGCTCGACGAAGCGGCCGTCGAAGGTCATCAGGTGGTCGGTGGCGATGGACCCCGTGACCGCGATCTTCAGTGCTGGCCGGCTCGCGGAGATCGTCGTGGGGGGCGTCGAGTGAGTCACCCGGACACCCTAGTGATCGGCCGGCCACGCCTACGCCGAACGGCTCTGTGGCCGGTATCACCCGGATGCCGAACACTACTGATCAGTAGGGATTGGGTACCCGCCGGTAACTGCCTACCGTCGGACCCATGTCGATCTACACGCCTGTCCCGTCCGACGTCGAGCCGACCTCGCTGCTGGACCTGGTGAACGACTGCCGCGAGGTCGCGGGGGTGCTCGGCAGCACCGTCATCGACCTGACCCGGCCCGTCACCGCCCCGCTCGCCGGCGCCGTCGTCAACCTGACCCGGCTGCCGCTGTCCCGCATCCCGCTCGACCGCCTGCCGTTCTCCTTCGGCGCGATGCCTGCTGAGATCACCGAGGACGCCCTCGTCAGCACCGCCACCAGCCTCGACGGCTACGGCGACTACGGCAGCTAGCCGCATGGCCCCTCAGTGGCCAGGTCCCCCGACCGCACGCGAGCCGCGACCCCGCTGGGTCGCGGCTCGTGCTGTTCCCACCCCCTGACGGGACGCGACGCGGCGGAACCAGGCGGCTGTCGATCGCGTCACACCGGCATGAGCAGATGGGGAACGTGGGCACCAGTGGTCAGCGCCGTGGCCGTGGCCGGCCTCGTCATCGGGGTCTCCGTCGCGTTGTCGGGGGGCGGGTCCGAGGGCCCGCCGCAGCTCCGCCTCGCAGCAGGCGGTACGACGGATGAGCGGGCCACCTCCGCTGCCCCGTCTTCCAGTGGCTTCCGCCTGACCGGGCCGCTCCCGACCGGTCCGTCGCAGGCGCCGGTCCGCGACCTGCCCCGCGGGGCCGCCCCCGTCCAGAAGGTGCGCGAGCTGGCGCAGGCGCTCGGCATCGACGAGGCCCCCGAGCGGGTCGTCAAGGCCTGGCGGGCCGGCGATCTGCTCGTCAGTGACGACCCTGGCCACCCGTGGACCTTCGGCAAGAACAGCGGCTGCGGACCGGACAGCCCGGTCTCGTCCGGGACCGTCTCGTCCGGGACTGCCTCCGGGACTGCCTCCGGGACCGCCAACTCAGACGGGACCGTCACCACCGACAGGACCACCGACAGCGCCGTGGCGTGCCTGCCGCCGGTGGCCGGCTCGGGCTCTGGCTCCAGCTCCGGCGGCGGCTCGGTCGGCTCGACCGGCTGCGCCGCCCCCGAGTCACCCGACATCGCCCGCGACTGCCCCGCCACCGCGTCAGCCTGCGAGGGTCCGCCGTCCGAACGCACCGGCGGCCAGTGCCCCGCGACCCCCCACCCGGACTGCCGCCTGTCGGACGAGAAGTGCATGTCTCAGCCCGGCGCGGGTGCCGTCGCGAGCCGGGTGCTGACCCCGGTGCTCACCTGCTCCTTCGCGCAGCCCGTGCCGTCGCCGCCGCCGACCTGCCCGAGCCAGCCGATGAGCGCACCGGCGTACTCGTGCCCTGCGCCGCCGCCAGGTACGGAACCCGCCCCGTGCGACGACACCCCGTCCTACCCGCTGCCCCACGTGCCGGCCGCACTGCCGCCCGCGATGACCGAGGCCCAGGCCCTGGCGGCGACCCAGCGGTTGCGGACCGCACTCGGGCTCAGCGACGCGGAGGTGCGGGCGTTCGTGCACGAGGCCGGCGCCAGCGTGATGGCCGACCCGAAGGTGGCGGGGCTGCGCACCCGTGGCATCTCGACCAACCTCGTCATCGACGCCGAGCAGGCCGTGATCCACGCCTCGGGATGGCTGGCGGACAGCCGCGTGGGCGCGGCGTACCCGCTCTTGTCGGCGAAGGCGGCGTTCGAGCGGCTGGTGAGCCCGCAGCTCGGGGCCCCGGCGCTCGGCGCACCCCAGCTCGGCGCGCCATGCGACGCCAAGGGCTGCCCCGAGCTTCCGGCCACCGAGGTGGACGGCGCGGACCTTGGACTGCTGCTGACCTCGCTGCAGGACGACGAGGCCGCGCTGGTCCCGACCTGGCTGTTCTCGATCGCCGGGTCGGAGGACGTGATCACGCAGCTCGCCGTGCAGGACGCCTACGTGAGCGAGCCCGGGCAGGACGAGCCCGACGACCGGGTCGTTCCGCCGACCAGCGGGACCGATCCCGGCGCGTCGACCGAGCCGCAACCCGACCCGGCCGTGAGCGACCCGGCCAAGCCCGACCCCGGCAAGACCGAGCCCGCGCCGGGACCGAACCGCCAGCCGCTCGGCTTCGACGGCGCGATCCGCGACGAGAACCCGAAGGTGCTGACGGTGCGCTACGGCAAGACCTGCACGTCGGGGGTCACCGCAGCGGTCAAGGAGAGCGCCGACTCCGTGGTGGTCCTGCTGGAGCAGGACGCCCAGCCCGCCGACCGCGCTTGCCCGGCGATCTACGAAGCGGCCTTCCTCGAGGTCTCGTTGCAGGCCCCTTTGGGCGACCGCAAGGTCCTCGACGGCAGCTCGGGTCAAGCGGTCACCGTCGTGACCTGCCCCTCGAAGACCGAGATGTGCCCGTAGCGGTGAACCGAACGACCCGTTGCGGCGTCATAGAGGTGAGGAGCGCCTAGCACCGCGCTCCTCCAGGTGGGGCCACGCCCCCACCACCGGCCCCGGGTCGGTCGGTCGGCGCTGCCACACCGGCGACGTCGACCGACCCGGACCGCCGGCGCGCCTCGCTCACTTCGGGTGCCGGTCCGGCCCACGGGCCGAGCTCGCCAGCCGGCTCGGGCGCTTCCGAGGGAGCGGCTGCGGGGTGCG
>JBKKBU010000233.1:0-3756 GCA_046713755.1 Mycobacteriales bacterium | reverse complement strand
ATCATGTCGCCGCGGCGGCGCTCGTCGAAGTCGAGGTCGATGTCGGGCATCGAGATGCGCTCCGGGTTGAGGAAGCGCTCGAACAGCAGCTTGTGCTTGATCGGGTCGAGGTCGGTGATGCCCATCGCGTAGGCCACCAGCGAGCCGGCCGCCGAGCCGCGGCCCGGCCCGACGCGGATGCCGCTGTCCTTGGCGTAGCGGCACAAATCGGCGGTCACCAGGAAGTAGCCGGGGAATCCCATCTGGCAGATGACGTCGACCTCGTAGTCGGCCTGGGTCCGGTGGGCCTGCGGCACCTCACCGTTGAAGCGTCGAGCCAGGCCGCGGTGGACCTCCTCGCGGAGCCAGGTCTGCTCCGTGTGACCTTCCGGCACGTCGACGCGGGGCATCAGGTCAGCACCCTCGTTGAACGACACCTCGCAGCGCTCGGCGATCCGCAGCGTGTTGTCACAGGCCTCGGGGAACTCCGACCACAGCTCCCGCATCTCCTGGGCGCTCTTGAGGTAGAAGTCCTGGGCGTCGAACTTGAACCGACCTGGATCCGCCATGGTCTTGCCGGACTGGACGCAGAGCAGGACCTCGTGGGCCTTGGCGTCCTCGGGGTGGGTGTAGTGCAGGTCGTTGGTCGCGATGAAGGGGATCTGCATCTCCTTGGCGAGCCGGATCAGGTCCTGCTGGGCGCGGCGCTCGATCTCGATGCCGTGGTCCATCAGCTCGCAGAAGAAGTTCTCCGCACCGAAGATGTCGCGGAACTCCCCCGCCGACCTCTTGGCCTTGTCGTACTGCCCCATCCGCAGGTAGGTCTGGATCTCCCCGGACGGGCAGCCGGTCGTGCCGATGATGTCCTTGGCGTGCTCGGAGAGCAGCTCCTTGTCCATCCGGGGCTTGTAGTAAAAGCCCTCCAGACTGGCCAGGCTGGAGAGCTTGAACAACCGGTGCATGCCGACCGTGGAGGTCGCGAGCATGGTCATGTGCGTGTAGGCGCCACCCCCGGAGACGTCGTCCTCACCGCCGGAGCCCCACCGCACCCGGGTCTTGTCGAACCGGCTGCCCGGAGCCAGGTAGCTCTCCTGTCCGATGATGGGCTTGATGCCCGCGGCGGTGGCCTTCTTGTAGAAGTCGTAGGCCCCGAAGACGTTGCCGTGGTCGGTCATCGCGATCGCCGGCATCTCGAGCTCGACGGCCTTCTTGAACAGGTCGTCGAGCCGGGCCGCGCCGTCGAGCATGGAGTACTCGGTGTGCACGTGCAGGTGCACGAACGAGTCGCTCACGGGGACCTACTCCTGGGGAACGCTGGTGGAGCAAGCGTCGGTCCGAGGGGAAGGCGGGCCGTGCTGTGCGGGAGGAGCCAGTCTCCCACGACCGTCCGACGATCCCGTCGTCCGACGCTCCGGCGGCTACCGAGCAGCGCGGGAGGTCGCGGCCGCGGCGATCTGCTCAACGACCTCCGGCAGGTCGTCACCCTTGCGGAGGTGCACGTCGGCGCCCAGCGCGAGCGCCTGGTCGGCGTTGTCGTGCGAGGTCCACATGACGATGAGGGCATCGGGCAGGGCCGTGCGTAGGTCGGGCAGCGCTTGGAGGCCCGACTGCCCGGTCGACATCTGGTCGTCGAGCACGATGATGTCCGGGACCGCCTGGCCGGCGAGCTTGACGACCCACCGGGCATCACGCAAGGCCATGACGACCTCGAAGCGGTCGTCGGCGTCCAGGAGGGCTCGGAGCACGTCGATCGTGATCGGCTCGTCCTCCACGATGAGGGTGCGCCATGCCATGCGCGCGATCCTGCCATCCGACCGGGAGAGCGAGCCAAGGACGCGCCGAAATGTGCGTCTGGTGGCGACGGCGGCTACGCGGGCCTGATGGCGAGCCGATCAGTCGAGGCGCAGGTCGACGCCTCCCCCGCCAGTCGCGATGACCTGAAAGCCGTGCTTGGCCAGGACTTTCAGCGATCCCTCGTTGTGCGGCGCGACGTTCGCGTGCAGCGGGCGAATCGGCTCGATCTCGAGGAACAGCCCCAGGGCGGCACTGGCCAGCCCTCGCCCCCAATGCGCCCGGCCTAGCCAGTAGCCGACCTCCCGCCCCGCCTCTGCGTTCCAGCTCACGATGTTGCCGACCACGATGTCGGCATCCACGATCGCGCGGACGAGCCCCGTCGGGTCCGCCAGGATCTTCGCCCAGTGCACGTCGAAGGCCGCCCGCTCACGGGTCGGGAAGTCCGCCATCGCTGTCGCCTCGGGCTCCTGCTGATAGGAGAAGAGCAGCGCGAGGTCGTCCTCGTGCACGTCGCGAAGGGTGACCACCAGCACAGCCTGCCGCACCCGGCGGTCGCGCATGACAAGGTCTGCGCGTGACCTCCTGGAAGCGACTGGCCGCCTTCGCGCTGGCGGTGTCGGTCACCCACCACCTCGGGGGCCTGACCGGGTCGTCGGGGACCGTCGGACCGCTCACCGGTTACGACCTCGTCGATCTCCTCACGCCCTACGCCGTGGTGGGCACGGCCCTGCTCGTGCTCGCCTCCGTGGGGACCGACCGGACCGGATGGGTGCTCGCTGCCGTCGCTGCCATCGCCTACGTCCAGGGCCACGGCCTGCACCTCGCGGCCAACTCGATCTCCAACGAGACGGAGCGCGCCGGTGCCTCGCCCTCTGCCGCAACCCACCTGTGGGACGAGGTCCTGGGCCACTACATCTGGTACGCCGGGTTGGCGCTGCTCGTGGTCGTGCTCGCCCGTCGGCTGGCCGCCCTGCCGCGTCCCGCTGGTCCGCTGCCGGTGATCCTGGCGCTCGCGGTGGGCCTGACCTGGGCGACCAACGCTCTGGAGGGTGGCACAGCGGTCGCCTCGATGCTGGTGGCGATCGGCCTGGCGGCGTGGGGGTTGCGCACCCGACGTACGGCCGGCTGGTTGTTGATCTGGGCCTACGCGCCCGCTGTGGCCGTGCTCGCCGGGTGGGGCATCAGTCACACCGGCTTCCCGCAGCCGAGCAGCCTGTGAGTCCTCCCGCGAAGAGCTGGCGTGAGGGCCTGATCACCGCGGTCGTGGTGGGCGCCGTGGTGTACGTGCTGGTCCGCTTCGGGCTGGCTGCGAGCAGCAACGACGCCCTGCTGGTCGTCGCGCTGTTCACGTGGCTCTCGTTCATGCTGGACCTCGTCCGCGGCCGCTACCGCCGCCCCGAGCGGGAGGACGTGCGCGCGTTGTGGGCGCAGCACCTGGCCGAGCCCTTTGCGGTCGGCGACCTCGACGGGCCAGGGGCCGACTGGGCCGCCTGGGACAGCGCCGTAGCGGGGCTGGTGGGCGCGTCGTTCGCCGGGCCGCTCTCGCGGGAGCAGGCCGCCGAGCTCGGCGCGCTGATCGCCACGGGGCGGGAGCGCCTGCCGATGCTGCGCGGTGACGGTCAGGAGCAGATGGCCCGGCTACTGCGCATCGCCGAGCTGGTGCGGGCTGGCTGAGCCGGCCTCAGGCCAGCGACTTCTGCATCGTCAGGTGCTCGATGCCGGCCTCGAGGTAGATCTCACCGATGGGCGTGTAGCCGGCCCGCTCGTAGAACCGGCGGGCGCCGATCTGGGCGTGCAGCTCGATGGTCGCCACGCCGCGCTCGCGAGCCCGCTGTTCGAGCAGCTCCAGGACCCGGGCGCCGACACCAGCGCCGCGCTCCGTGGCAGCGACCGCCATCCGACCCACCGTGGAGACGTCGGAGGGCGTGAGATTGTTCTCGACGTCGACCCCCCCCGGGGCCCGCCGCCCCGTGGCGCCCCCCC
>JBKKBU010000232.1:0-5295 GCA_046713755.1 Mycobacteriales bacterium | reverse complement strand
GGGGGGTGTCCCGTCCCCCGCACCCCCAAACGCGCCCCGCCCCCGCTCCCCGGGGGCCCGGGCCTTTTGGCTACGACCAGGTGGGTGGGTCAGACCTGTGGGCGGGCTGTGCGGCGGGACTGCTGGGCGGCCGGTCGGCCGGCCCTGGCGCCATTGAGCTGCGGTGCCGGCGCGTTGCGGGTCGGGCGCTCGGGACGACCGGCAACCGGTCGCTCGACGCGCGAGCCGCTGGACGCGGTGGACACCCCACCGACCGGTCGGGGCGCCGACGATCGACTGGTCGAGGTGCGGGTGCCGGTGCGGCCGGGGCGGTCACCGTAGGCCATCCGGGGGCTGCGCGGGCGGTCCGAGGACGACGCCGCATAGGCCGGCGCCGGGATGATCACGAAGGGCTCGCCGGACTCGGCGAGCTCCCGCACCGCCGGGTGACCCGGGACGACCGCGACGGCGTTGACGTCGACCCCGGCCCGCTCGCGCATCTGCTGGTGCTCGCGGACCTGGTCGGACGTGATGAACGACAAAACAGTGCCGCGGGCACCGGCGCGCGCCGTGCGGCCCGCTCGGTGCAGGTAGTCCTTGTGGTCGGCCGGCGGGTCGAAGTGGACCACCAGATCGACGTCGTCGACGTGAATGCCGCGGGCCGCCACATCCGTGGCTACGAGCACCCTGGCCTGGCCGCGGGTGAAGGCGTCGAGGGCCCGCTTGCGAGCGTTCTGGGTCAGGTTGCCGTGGATCGCGCCGGCAGCGACGCCGGTCTTCGACAGCTGCTTGGCGAGCCGGTCGGCGCCGTGCTTGGTGCGGACGAAGAACAGCGTGCGTCCCGGACGGGCGGCGATCTCGGCGGCGACATCGATCTTGGTCGAGTGGTCGACGGAGAAGACCTTGTGGTCCATGGCCTCGACCGGTGAGGAGGCCGCCGCGACGGCGTGCATGGCCGGGTTCGTGAGGTAGCCGTGGACGAGCTTGTCGACCCCGCGGTCCAGCGTCGCTGAGAACAGCAGGCGCTGACCGTCGCGCGGCGTCATGTCCAGCAGCTTCGTGACGGCCGGCATGAAGCCGAGGTCGGCCATGTGGTCGGCCTCGTCGAGGACCGTGATCTCGATGCGGGACAAGTCGCACTCGCCCTGCTCGATGAGGTCCTGCAGGCGACCGGGCGTCGCGATGACGAGGTCGACGCCGCGGCGCAGCTGGTCGATCTGGCGGCCCATGGACGCGCCGCCGTAGACGGTGTTCATCCGCAGGTCGAGGGCCTGGCCGAGCGGCGCCAGGTTGTCGTGGACCTGCTGGGCCAGCTCGCGGGTGGGGACGAGGACGAGGGCGCGCGGGAAGCGGCCGGTGCGCGTGCCGCCAGCTCCTGACTCGGCCAGGCGGCACATCAGCGGCAGGCCGAAGGCGAGCGTCTTGCCTGAGCCGGTCTGGCCGCGACCCAGCACGTCACGACCCGCGAGGGCGTCCGGGATGCCGCGGACCTGGATGGCAAAGGGAGCGAGCAGGTCGCGGCGGGCCAGCGCCGGGACGAGCCGCTCGGGTAGGCCGAGCTGGCCGAAGGTGGGCACCTCGTCGGGCGTCGGCAGCTCGGCCGCGGCGTCGAGCGCCAGCTCGAGCGGGCTGCGGGCCGGCGCGGACGGGGTCGAACGGCCGGGGCGGCGGGACTGCCCGCGACCCTGACCAGCGGGAGCACCCGAACGACCAGAGGGCGCTCCACCGCGACCGCGGGGGGCACCGTGCGAGCCGGAGGACGAGCTGCGGGACGGTCCGGCCGGGCGGCCCTTGTAGGACGAGGACGACGAGTGAGCCGAGCCGCTCGAGGACGAGGCGGCCGGGGACGTGCGGGAACGGTCTGGCATGGGAAAGCAAAGCTCCTAGCGGTGCTGCGTGTCGGGGGCCGCAGAAGACGCGGCACTCAGGCTCCTGCGATCCAGGGAGTGCGACACCAGCGACCAGCGCGGACAGGTCGTCCGCTGTGGTTCGAGCGAGCAGAGCCCGACGAACGTGTCCACCGTACGCGGCGCACGCCGAATCTCTGCGCGTTCGTGCTTGTCGGTTGTGTCACAACAGCGGACAGTGACATCCAGCAGCCGACGCCCCGCTCCGCGCCGACCCGTCCCCCTGATGGAGGTCCTCCCGTGGCACGCACCGCGAACCCTGTGCACGTCCCGCACATCAGCACCGACCGCTGGCTTGCCGCCCTGTCCCTTGGCCTCGGTCTGGTCGCCATCGCCATGGCAGCTTTCGAGGCGTGGGACGTGGCGCTGTGGGCCGGCCTGGCCACCGTGCTCATCGCCGGGTGGTCGCAGATGGTCTCCACCACCACCCGGGAGCGCTTCGAGAGCATCGTCGGCATGACGGCAGGCGGCCTGGCCCTGTGGATCGGCCTCAACAGCGGCGGCTACTTCTACTGAGCGTCCCCCTGGTTGGTCAGTCCACGAGTTCGCGCACCACAGCATCGGCGAGCAGCCGGCCGCGCAGCGTGAGCGCCGCGCGCCCCTCGGCGTACGACTTCTCCTCCAGCAGTCCATCACCGACAAAACTCGCTGCTGCGGCGCGTCCGGCGGGCAGGAGCACGTCGAGCGGCAAGCCGTCGGCCAAGCGGATCTCCAGCAGCACCCGTTCGACCCGGCGCTGCTCGTCGGTGAGCAGCTCGCGCCCGAGGCCCGGCGACACCCCGGCCGTGAGCCGCTGCGCATAGGCCGTGGGGTGCTTGGCGTTCCACCAGCGCACCCCGCCGACATGGCTGTGCGCGCCGGGCCCGATCCCCCACCAGTCGCCGCCCTGCCAGTACCCCAGGTTGTGCCGGCACGGCTCGCCCCAGTTGCTCACCTCGTACCAACCGAGGTCGCCCAGCGCGGCCTCCGCCATCAGGTAGCGATCGGCGAGCACGTCGTCGTCCGGCGCCGGCAGCTCACCGCGCGCGACCTGGCGGCCCAGCCGCGTGCCCTCCTCCACGATGAGCGCGTACGCCGAGACATGGGTCGGCTCCGCCTCGCGCGCGACCCGCAGGCTGGTCGCCCAGTCCTCGTCGCTCTCGCCGGGAGTGCCGTAGATGAGGTCGAGCGACACCTGCTCGAAGCCAGCCGCGCGGGCCTCTGCGACAGCGGCGACCGGGCGACCGGGGGTGTGGGTGCGGTCGAGCACCGCAAGGACGTGCGGCACCGCCGACTGCATGCCGAACGACATCCGGGTGAAGCCGCCCGCGCGCAGCTCGGCCAGGGCGGCCGGGTCGACCGAGTCGGGGTTGGCCTCGGTGGTGACCTCGGCGCCGTCAACCAGGCCGAAGCAGTCGCGCACGGCGGCCAGCACCCGGACGAGGTCGGCGGCCGGCAGCAGCGTCGGGGTGCCGCCCCCGACGAAGATCGTGTCGACGACCGGCGCGCAGTCCCCCAGAACGCTGCGAGCGAGTTCCACCTCTCGGATGGCGACGTCGGCGTACGACGCCTGCAGGCCGTCGAGGTCGGTGTAGGTGTTGAAGTCGCAGTAGCCGCACCTGGTCCGGCAGAACGGCACATGCAGGTAGATGCCGAACGGCACGGAGCCGAGGTGCGCGAGCGCCGTGGCCGGGAGCTCGCCGCTGTCGGGGACCGGTAGTCCGGCAGGCAGGGCACTGGGCATGAGCGAAGTGTCGTCGACCGACGTACGGTCAGATGAGGGGACCGACGAGGAGGCCTGCTGTGCGTCGCACTGCGTTGACCCTGGTCACGGTGCTGGCCGTGGGACTGGCCCTGGTTGCGGCACCCGCATCGGCGGCGAGCGCGCCGCAGACCATCACCACCGGCAAGGCGATCCCGTGGGGCATCGCGTTCCTGCCGGACGGCAGCGCGGTCTTCACCGAGCGCAACACCCGCAAGATCTGGGCGGTCATAGCCGGCCAGCCTGCCCGTCACATCTACACCGTCACCGAAGCGAAGTGGGAGGGCGAAGGCGGCCTGCTAGGCATCGCGGTGGCTCCCGACTACGCCAGCAACCCGGTGCTGTTCGTCTACTACACGACGACGACCGACAACCGGATCGCCACGATCCGCCGTGGTTCAGCGGCCCGACCGACGCCGATCGTGACGGGTATCCCGCGAGCGAACATCCACAACGGCGGCCGACTGGCGTTCAGCCGGGACGGGTTCCTCTACGCCGGCACCGGTGATGCCGGCTCGAGCGCTCGCGCTCAGAACACCGCGAGCCTCGGCGGCAAGATCCTCAAGGTGACCAGGACCGGAGCCGCTGCACCGGGCAACCGCTACGGCCGGGTGTTCACGATCGGTCACCGCAACGTGCAGGGGCTGGCCTTCGACCGGTCCGGGCGGCTCTGGGCGAGCGAGCTCGGCCAGAACACCTGGGACGAGGTGAACCTCATAGAGAGCGGCAAGAACTACGGGTGGCCGACGGTGGAGGGCCAAGCGGGCGACTCGCGGTTCGTGGACCCGAAGTGGCAGGCCCCGCCATCTGAAACGTCGCCGTCCGGCATCGCCTTCAAGGGCGACAGCCTCTACGTCGCCGCGCTGCGCGGTCAGCGAGTCTGGCGGCTGCGCACCAACTACGGCACGTCCGTGCTGAGCGCGACCTCGATGTTCCAGGGCACCTACGGCCGGGTGCGGGCGGTGATGCAGAGCCCGCGGGACGGCTCGATGTGGCTGCTCACGTCCAACAACAACGACCGCATCCTGCGCTTCACGACCTTCCCCTAGCCTCAAGGCGCATGGAGCTCGTCCTGGTCCGTCACGCCCTGCCGGTACGCGTCGACGCGACACCTGACGGCTCCCCCGCGGACCCGGGCCTGGCTGCTCTCGGCGAGCAGCAGGCCGAGCGGATCGCGGCGGCGCTGCGGCACGACGACATCACCGCGCTCTACACCTCACCGGCGCTGCGGGCCCGCCAGACCGCTGCACCGCTGGGCGCTGCGCTCGGGCTGGAGCCGGTCGTCGCTGCGGGGCTCGCGGAGTTCGACGCCGGCGACTCCTCCTACGTCCCGATCGAAGAGCTGCGCGCGGCCGGCGACCCGCGCTGGGAGGCCCTGCTACGCGGCGACCTCTACAGCCAGGGCGTCGACCCCGCGGCCTTCCGGGCCACGGTGGTCGGCGCCGTCGAGGCCATCGCAGCCCGATATCCTGCCGGACGGGCTGTTCTTTTTACGCACGCCGGCAGCATCAACGCGTACGCCGGACACGTGCTCGGCCAGGCCCGTGCCCTCTGGTTCGGGCCCGCCTACTGCTCGCTGCACCGCTTCGCCGCCGCCCGCGACGGCCGCCGCTCAGTGGTGTCGCTCAACGAGACCGGCCACGTCAAGGACCTGCTCTGACGGGCCTT